>NZ_JBISBU010000119.1:0-3670 GCF_044385805.1 Haloferula sp. A504 | reverse complement strand
CCAAGAGGAAGAACGGCGCGCGGCCAATTCGCGAGTCGGCCGAAGCCCGCCTGTTTTCCCTGCGGGCCTTGCGCGTGAGGCCAGTCGGTTGAGCGCGGCACGAGGATGTCCCGCCGTCGCCCTTACATGTCGGGGTACCAGTCCCGAAAAGCCAAGGTTGACGCCGTCAGCGGTGATCGGGCGGAAGGTGGGTCTCGTGCGGGTTCCTGCCTGAGCGTTGGTTCAGGCACCACTGTCACCAGCGGAGCTCCAGATCCGGGCCGATGAGCTGGACGCGGTTTTCCTCGATCGCCCGCAGCCGCTGCACCGCACGGCCGACCGAGTGGCGGGTGCTTTCCGGCAGGGCCGCCAGGGTGGTTTCCTGGATCATCGCCGCCAGGGCTTCGGAGACCGAAGGCCGGGCCGGGCTCATGCCGACCAACTCGCCGTCCTTGTCCTTTTCCGGCTTCGAGAAGAGGCCTTCGAGCGGGCTCTTTGGTTCCGGCAGCAAGCGCGACTTCGGTTCCCCGATCCCGGCCTTGTCGGCGGCCCAGGCAATGGCGTCGGTAAGCCCGCCGAGTTCATCGACAAGACCCAGCTCCAGCGCGCGGCGTCCGGTATAGACGCGTCCGCCCGCCAGCGGCTCCAGTTCGCCCTTCAGGCGCTCACCGCGACCATCGACGATGCGCTTCTTGAAGGTTCCATAGACCTCCTCCATCGACTTGCGGACGAGCGCCTCCTCCTCCTCGCTGAATCCCTTGGTCATCGACATCGCATCGGCGTGCTCGCCGCGCTTCACCGAGTGGGTCGTGATCCCCATCTTCTCCATCGCTTCAGCGACGACGAGCTTCATGCCCACCACGCCGATCGAGCCGGTGATCGTGCCGGGCTCGGCGAAGATCCGGGCGGCGCCGGCGGAGATGTAGTAGCCGCCGCTCGCGGCAACCCCTCCCATCGAGACCGCCAGCGGTCGTCCGGTCGACTTCCACTCGTCGGTCACCTCCCACAGGACTTCGGAGGAAAGCGCCGAACCGCCGGGTGAATCGACCCGCAGCACCAGCGCCTTGGCATGCTCGTCCTTGAGCAGCTTGACGATGGCCTTCCGCACGGGTGCCACCGAGGCATCGGAAATGCCACCCTGCATCGCCACCACGGCGACGTAGTCGCTCTTCGAGTCGGCATCGTCGGCCGACGACATGAGCAGCTTGAACACGTCGAAGATGTTGTCGACATCCGGCCCGTCGAGATCCGGCAGGGCATACTCGCGGTCGAACTTCGCCTCGGCGTACTTTTCCCGCAGCATGGCGTTGAAGTCGGTGCGGTGCTGGCGGTCGTCGATCAGGCCCGCCTGTTTGGCGTCGTCGACGTTGAACGTACCGCGGTCGATCATCTCGAGGACCTTGGCCCGGTCGATTCGGCGTCCTGAGGCGACGTCATCAACGATTTCCGAGAAGATCCCGTCGATCAGTTCCTCGGTCTGCTTCGCCGCGAACTCGCTCGGGCCGGTGCGGTAGAACTCCTCGCCGAAACTCTTGAAGTCGCCGATGTGGACGACCTCGGCCTCGAGCCCGGCCTTGTCGAGCATGCCCTTGAAATACATCGACTCGGCGTGGATCCCGGAAAAGTTCACCGCGGCTTCGGGCATCAGCACGAACCGGTTCGCGGCCGAGCCGAGCAGGGCGGTCTTGTTGTTGAAGTAGTCGCTGTAGATCCAGACATCCTTGCCGGCCTCGCGGGCGTCGATCAGGTGGCGCCGCAATTCCTGGATCTGCGGCAGGGTCAGCATCGCGCCGTCGGCATCGAGCACGATCGCCTGCACCGCTTCATCCGCGGCGGCCTCGCGGAAAGCCACGGAGAGATCGTGGAAGGTCAGCGGCCGCTCGGCGTCGAGATTCATCGACAGCATCGAGGCCTCCGCCCGCCCGTTCTCGGATAGGGTGCCCTCGAGGTCATAGACGGCGACGATGGGTTTGCCGGCCGCGGCGGCGAGGGCGGCGGAGGCGAGGAATGGCAGCAGGGTTCTCATGAGATCTCGGAAATTCAAACGGGAAGCGAACTCATAGCGCGGATCCGTCGATCTTCCAGCCGGGAAATCCGCGATGCCCCCTCCGCCCGGGCTCTGGGTCCGCAACACGGATACACCACCGATGGGCGCATCCGCCTGCTGTGTCATGAGAGCGGCACCAACCGCCCCCATGTCGTCGCCCTTCATCCCGACGAGTTCCTGCGCCGCTGGCTCATCCATGTCCTGCCCAAGGGATTCGTGCGGGTGCGCCACTTCGGATGGATGAGCGGCGCGGCCCGCAAGACGCGCCTGCTCGTCCGCGCCCTGGTCTGCGGCCAGCTCGACGAACCCGTGCCTGTCCTTCCCGACCCCCCCCGTCCCGCGATGCGGGCACTGCGGCGCGGAGATGAAGCTCATCGCCACCATCCGCCCGCGCGGACCGCCCCGAACATGACTCATCCCAAGCCACGCAAGACCCCGACAAAGGACCAGCCACCTGCGGCCTCTGGGAACGTGCGTCCACTCACTCCGGTTTCCACCGTACAAACCTCTCCTCGGAAGCCGCCATCGCTCGGAATTGCCCGACCAGCGCCATGCACGGACCCTGCGCCTGCGGCGCAAAGACCGTGGCCCCCGCCGACGGCTTCATGGGCCACTTCAAATCCGGGTCGCCACCGCAAGTGCCTGAATTTCAGGCATGAATCGAATCCGCATAGGTCTCAATCATCCCGCTGACCCCCACAAGGCCGGGCTCGTCCAACAACGGATAGCTGTGAGGCAAGCTCACCAGCTATCTTTGGGGTTGGGCTTGTCGATTCATCAGTGGATACCGGAGAGCTCTTCAAGTGTTTCCCGAATGGATGTCCAGTGCCGCTCCGTCCTCTCCCCGAGAGTCAGAGTTGTCGAGACAACCTGCTCTGCGCCATCTTCTCCGCTGAAAGAGACTCGCAAATCATAGCGGCCCGCGCGCATCTTGAAGCTCTCGCGACTCGCGTCGATCTCTTCAAGATCATGGACGCGCGGGGACCAGAATACAATGCGTGCAGATCCCCCACCGCGGTAGTCAGCCTCTGGGACACGATCCGCATCTTCCCACCCGCCTTCATTGAAGCGATACTGGATCTTGGTGCACTCAAGCGTGACAGCTGATTTACCCCATCTCTCGTTCGGAACATCAATCCAAACTCGAAACAACCGCTTCATTCCGTACCGGCTCTGATCATACTCGGCAGCAGTACCGAGTGACAGAATCACTCTATGTTGGAGCACATCAAAGCTGGAGTCCCCGTAAACGGGGTAGGCCTTGATCGGAGCCTCCGGAAGGGGGACGAAAAACAGGATCACCGGCACCAAGACCGCTGCGAGGCAGCCCATACTACAGGTGCCACCTCCTCGCTTTTGATGGGTGGGTCTTGGGTCCCACTTCTTGAACTCCGCCTCGTGCATCTGATTTGCTGCCCAACGTCCGAGGTGTGGCAGCGGCTATTGGGAGCGCACCTCCGAAACAGGGTTAAGGGTTGAAGTAAACAGGGTCATTTCGACTCGGAGCGAGTAGCTGCTTGTCCACCACCGCCTTGTGTATGCCCATCACGGGTTGGAACCAAAGGGGGTTCAAGTCCCCCGTGTGATGAAACGATGAAAGAAGAAAGCACTACCAGAAGCCAACTGCGTGAGGGTGACCGAGCG
>NZ_JBISBU010000118.1:0-3816 GCF_044385805.1 Haloferula sp. A504 | reverse complement strand
CAGGTCGAACCGGCCCGCCCGGATCGATCCGCTCCCTGACGCCCTCAAAACGACCTTCAAAAAACCCCTTGCCAAGCTCTGGTACTACTGACCCCAGACTTGGGTGCTTTCCATCGCCCCCGGCAGCTTCGCGCCCTGCGAGGGCGGTAGCGTCGAGGCGACTCCGGTCGAAGCGTCGGCCGACACCCGCACGACGCCGCTCGGCATCGAGGCCGGCACCTCCGGGGCCCAGACCATCCGTCCCGATGCCGACATCCTGCTGGTGGCCGGTGCCGGTTGGACGAAGAAGCAGGCCGACGGCCAGGTCCACGTGGACACCGCGGCCGATCTCATCCTCGACTTCGTCGAAACGAACCGCGCCTCGCTCGGCAGCTCGAAGTCGATGGTCGACCTCGCGTCCGAAGGCCAGGCCGTCCTGCCCTTCCTCACGCACCTGCACCAGATCGGGCAGACCGGATCCAGCCCGCGGCACACGAAGGGCCTGGCGACCTGCTGCCACGGCGAGGAACCGCACGCGGTCGGCTGGCGTTTCATCAACGAACGCCGGGCGATCAACACCGACGCCGCCTGCGGCTGGGCCCAGGGCAAGGCCGACGTCCTCTACGTCGCCGACGCCTTCGAGGTGATGCGCAAGGTCAACGAACGGTTGAAGTAGACCTGCAGGATCACTTGGATTCCGATGCTCTCAGGCTACTTCAGAACAATCCGGTAGAATTTGCGCGGTGAGGCGGTGGCCGGGACCATGTAGGTCGTCATGTTGCCGGGATTGGCGGCAGGGACGTCAGGATCGACGACAGTAGACCAGTCGCTCAGGTCGGGGCTGCTTCGGATCTCGAAGGAGGCACCGGGTTGCGACGGCCAGATGAGGTTGATAGATCCATCCAGCTGAGGCACTCCGCGGAGGAAAAAGAAGCTGTTTGGGTCCAGAGGCTCGGTGCCAAGCTGCGCTTCTTCACCGTCGGTGGCATTGTCGCCGTCACTGTTGTCGTTGTCGGGATTCGTCTCGCCGGCATCGACCAGTCCGTTGAGATTCGGGTCCTCATCGCGGTCATCGATGCCGTCGCTGTCGAGGTCGATGCCGGAGTTGTTCGGAATCGAGACGACGTTGCCCGCCGGAGCGATCGAGCTGATCGTGGGCAGCAGGATTCCCGCCGGACCCCACTCGGCGTCGAGCTTTTGGGCCAGGCGGCGGGCAAGGGCCATGGCGGTTTCCGGTTGGCTGGCGGCGAGGTTGGTGCTCTCCGTCGGATCGGTTGCGAGGTTGTAGAGTTCGTGCGTGTTGTTTTCGAAGTTGTAGATCAGCTTCAGGTCATCCTGCCGGATCCATGAGAAGAAGTCGCTGCGGTGCTCGTGGGGGTAATGGACCACGATCTCCTGCGGGCGGTGGGTGCCCGGGGTGCCGGACAGGTAGAGGAGCAGGCTGTGGGAGTCTTCGCCGAAGTCCGCCGGCGCCGGCAAGCCGGCGAGATCTAACAGGGTGGCCGGGATGTCCCAGGTGGTGACAATGTCGGTTTCGATGCTGTTGGCGGGAATCGGCAGGGTCTGTTGGAGTGGATTCCCGGCATCCGGAACTGCCCAGGTGGCGATGAACGGCACGCGGGCACCACCTTCCCACTTCGAGGCCTTCTTGCCGCGCATCGGCCAGTCATTGAACGGTGCGCTGGGCAAGCCGTCCTGGGTGGTTGCCGGACTGTCGGAGCCATTGTCGCCGAGGAAGATGATGAGCGTGTCCTCGGCCACGCCGAGGTCGATGAGTTTCTGGCGGATCTCGCCGACCGCGATGTCCATGCCCTCGATCATGGTGGCGAACTTGGCGTGGTTGCCGCCGCTACCGCCGACCGCGCCCGAGTAGTCGCCGGTGGCGTCCGGGTTGGTGGTGAAGGGTGTGTGAACCGCGTAGAAGCTCATGTTCAGGAAGAAGGGCTGTCCTTCATTCACGGCATTCTGGATCGCTGAACTAGCCTCAAGGGTGAGTGCCTTGGTTAGATAAACGCTGGAGCTGTCGTAGGCATCCAGACCGGGAACCCCATAGCCACCCGCGCCGATGTAGCGCGCCGGCTGTCCTTTCTCATTGCCGGCGATGTTCACGTCAAAGCCGTAGTCGAGCACGTTCTTGCTGCTGTTCCCGAAGTGAGCCTTGCCGCAGTGGATGGTGCGGTAGCCGATCGATTGAAGTTGCCGGGGCAGGGTGGCCTCGGAGGTGGGCAGACCGCTGATCCGCCAGTTCGTTGGCGATCCGGGGTCGTTGGCACCAACCCAATCGGTCACTCCGTGGCGGGCGCTGGTCCGTCCGGTGAGAAGCCCGCAGCGCGTCGGACTACAGACGGTCTGGGCGTAGGCCGTGGTGAAGCGCATGCCGGTGGCTGCGAGCGTCTCCATGTTCGGGGTCTGATAGAAATTGTTGAAGTTGTAGCTGACCGGCTGGTCGGCACCATCGAGCAGGAAAGGCACCGAGGTGTCGTGTACGCCCATGTCATCGACGAGGAAGATGACGATGTTCGGGCGTTGACCAAGGCCCAGCAGGGCATTCGCCATGGAGCGGCCGAGTTTGAGCTGCGCCGTGGCGTTGAGGTGGACTTCGTCCGTGTCGCGGTGGCCGTCCACCTCCTGTGCATGAGTCGGATAGCCGACGCTGTTGGTCGGAACGGATTGCGTGTTGGGGATGGAGTGGGTCGCCCCGGAACCTTCGTCCGCATCGAGAATGGCCTGCCGCACCAGGTCGCGACCAGGGAAGCGGGCCTGCACGTCGCCACCGTCCGGGGCGTAAGGCAGCACCTGGCCCGGCACGAAGCGAATCCCCTCGGGCGCGGCATAAGGCGCGAACTGCTCGCGAATCCGCGACACGAAATGAGCGAGATTGGCCCCGTAGTCATCGGCGCTGGTCGAGGATTCCGCCACGTTGAGGCCGTCCTTGGCGTCCTGTTCCCCCTGTTGCCAGCACATGCCGTGGATGACCGGCTGCCAACCCTCCGCCTCGAGCGCCGCCAGTCCGTTGCTGACCGTGTTGACGAAGCCCGTGAACTGGGGACCCCAGTTAGCGGTGTCGGCGGCATTCGCACCTGGCTTCCATCCGAGCTCGAGGCTGGTCCCGCCGTCGGCATACTTGATCAGCGCGATCGGAGTGCCGGGACGGAGATCGCGCAACCGCTCGCCAATCCCAATTTCCGGCCCGAACTCGTTGCCGTTGGAGCCAGGCGGTCGAAGAGTCACCCATTGATTGGCGATGTTTGAGGAAACCGCGGTGCCTGCGGCATAAAGCCGAATCTCGGGAATGGACAGGAGTTCCGGAGGCAACTTCGAGCTGCGTGCGATTCCCTGCATGTTCGATTGGCCGCCCAGCAGATAAACGTGGATTTCGCCCAAGCTCGTATTGGTGGCCGTTGCTTGCGCCGTCACCTGGTTTCCTCCACGGGTGGCCGTCAGGGTCCATGTTGTGGTGTCGGATGGTCTCACCACCAGGCTGCCGCTGGCTGCAACTGCGCCGATTCCCTGGTTGATGCTCACCGAGTCGGCGTCGCTTACATCCCACGACAGGGTGACATCCGTTCCTTCGGTGAACTGTTCGGGACTCGCGGTAAAGCTGTGGATCGTCGCCTGTGGCCCCGAAGGGGGCGTGATGCTCATCGCGTTGAAGGTCGCGCTGATCGAGCCCGCAAGGCTGTTGTTCGATCTACTGAAATCGAATACAATCACGCCGCTGGCATCCGAGGTCACGCTGAAGTCGAGCACCGTTCCGGAGTTGCTCAAGGTGTAGGTCGGGCTGGCGGAGGTGCCGGTGGTCACCGTGATGACACCGTCCTGGCCGTTGCTTGCCCT
>NZ_JBISBU010000117.1:0-4098 GCF_044385805.1 Haloferula sp. A504 | reverse complement strand
CCCCTCCAGATTCCCAAAGATGCCGATTCGGAGATCGGCGGTCCTCTTGAGCCGTCCTTCCGGAAAAGGAAAACGCCGGGCCCGACTGGCGGACCCGGCGTTGGAATTCAGGTTCGATCGTCGATCACTCGGTGGCGAGGAGTCGTCCGAAGAGCTTGCCTCCGATGGCGTTGCCGGCCGACGGGATGGTCGCGGTGACGTCGAGTGTGCCGGTTCCGGTGACCGTGAAGTCCACGCCCTCCACGGTAACGCCGGTGCCACTGTCCGGCACGAGGGCGGCCGGTGACAGCGGGCCCCACGGATCGGTCGCGCCGAGGTCGCCGCTGTGCTGCACACTGAGGGCGGCGGTGCCGCGGCTGGCCGAGTCGAGCATCTGGAAGGTCATCACCAGCCCGCCGCTGCCGTTTTCAGTGGCGGTTGGCAGCTTGTCGTTGGCATCGACGTCGGGATTGGCGGCGCCGAGCAGGAAGGCCATGCCGTTGTCGATGCCGTCGCCGTTCTTGTCTTCATCGAAGCCGAGATTGGAGCCGGTTGTGCCAACCCAGGTTTCAAAGGGCGATCCGCCCGGGGTGCCGACAATCTTCACGATGTTCGCGGTGGCGTAATCCAGTGAGTAGCCGGCAGGCAGGCTCGAGCTGGCGAAGGTGCCTGAGTAGGACCCGCCGCCGGTGGCATCCACCAGGATGTATTCGGTTTCAGTGGGGGTGCCGAGGACCTCGCATGTCATCCCCGAGATGTCGATCGATCCACCCGAGGTGACGACCTGGTCAATCGAGGCCCCCGAGATGTTGAAAGTCAGGGTGCCGGAGCCCTGCACGTTGCCGCCCTGGACGTCCATGGTGGCATCAGCGAGCGAGCCGTTGATCACCAGGCGACCGGCCTGGTGGGTCGTGCCGCCGGCGTAGGTGTTGGCACCGTTGAGGTAGATCTCGGACTGGCCGTTGGTCGCATTGGTGATCAGGCCACCGTTCTGAACGGCGGACTCGATGATGAGATCGGGAGTGCCCCGGTTGTTGCCATTATGCGTGAAGGTCTGCGTGGTATTATTGAGATCCAAGGTGTCCACGGAGACGCGCCCCCCGCCATCGTTGTGGGAGTCCAAAAGGATCCCGTTGGTCAGCGTGAGGACGGCACCGCCGACGGTGTCCTCAACGGTTCCCTGCTGTCCGCCATTATTGCTGCCAAGTTGCAGGTTGCCGATCGTCACGCTGTTGCCGTTGAGGTTCAACCTGGCAGTGCCCCTGGTATCAACCTTCACATCGGCACCAGTCGGGATTGCCGTGCTTGATCCCAAGGTTACGACGCGTGCATTCTGCTCTTGGAAACCGACCCAAAGGTAGCCGGTGAAGCTGTTGGTGCCGCTAAGCGTCATGTCGCCGTTATGGATCGTCACATTCCGGATCGATGCCGGAATGTCGCCCGCATAGTCCGGTGTGCCGCTCGGTTCAAGGATCAGGTCGACGTTTCCGGAAAAGCTCGTGGTGCTGGTGCCCGGACCGGTGCCGCTCAGAAGTCCACCGAGCGAGCCCGCACCGGAGCTTGCGGTGGAGAAGCGGGGGGAGTCGCCGATGTCAACCCACAGGCCGGATCCGTCGTTGAAGGCATGGTTTCCGGTGGAGGGCATCTGGTCGGCCCGGTCGTATCGGATCCATCCCCCGTTGACGGTGGTGCCACCATCATAAGTGTTGGCGACGTCACCGAAAACAAGTGTGCCTCCACCGGTCTTGACCAAGCTGCCTCCGCCCGCAGTATCCGAGAGGCCTGCATTGATTCCTCCCAATGCTTGGATTGGGTTTTTGTAATCGGGGCCATTCCCGCCATTCACCCAGATCGTCCGGGCGCTGCCGTTGAGGTCGAGCCCGTTCTGCAGATATGCCTGGCCGTAGATGCTGGGACCGTTGTTGTCGCCGAGCGGGGCACGCAGGCGGAATGAGGTCGGGTTGAAGTGGGTGCTGCCCCACTGCAGGACGGAATTGCTGGCACCGATTCTCCAGTTGGAACCGCCGTTGCCCGCGCCGAAGCCGCTGTCACCAAAGATCTGGATTTGGTCGGTGCCCGTGCCCAAGCCGTTGGGGAAAATTGTCGTCGCGCGGTAGTAGTCGGTCAGCATCCCGTTGTTCAGAGCCACGTTGCCGGAGCCCAGGTTGTTGGAGATCAGAACGACACCGTCGTTGACAATGAGCTGGTCGGCGGGAGTGGGCATCTCTCGAATATTGGCGAGGCCGGAGCTATTCATAATGAGGTCGCCGAGATTGCTGCCTGTGCCTTTCAAGTAGAAATTGCCGGTGCCGTCGAAAGTCAGATCGTTGCCGCCGTAGTCCAGTCCACCATCGGACCTCAGCGTCCAAGTCGTGTTGTTCAACCACGTCTGGGTCCCACCCAAGATGGTTGGGCTGACGAGTCTCACGGGGCCGGCTCCCGCGTTCATCACGATGCCGTTGCTCAGAGTGAGTGCCTGGCCGGAGCTTCCCATCCCGTAATACCGATCACTCCGGTTCGAGGTGAAGTTGTTGAAGGTCAGTGTGTTGGCCGTCGTGGGACTGTCCAGCGTGACCGTGACGCCGTCGCCGATACTTCCGCCGCTGCCGAACACGGCGTCGTCACCGGATGTCCAGGTTGCCGGGCTGGGAACACCGTCCAGCCACTGGTTCGCACCGAGCCAGGCTCCGTTGCCATCGGAGGCCGTGCCGTCGGCATCGTGGTCCCAAGTGAGGGTGGCGGCATGGGCGAGGGTGAGGGAGGCTGTTGCCATGAGGCTTAGCCGGATTGGGAGGCTGGATTTTGATTTCATGGATTATTCTGAGTTTGATTTTGGGTTGATCAATTGAGTCAGGATTTGTCGAACGACATACCGCAAGACTGACGACCATCCGACATGAACCGCGGGCCGGGGTCGATGGGAAATGGGCTTGCCGACCAGCCTCCGATTGAGCTAGTTGACTTTATGGATTTTCTTAGCATCACGGGGCAGGTGGCCGCCCGGCTGCGCCGGGATCTGCGCGAGGGCCGGTGGAGTCACAGCATGCCGGGCATCAGCTGGCTGGCGGACGATCTGGGGGTCAGCCGCAAGACGGTCCAACTCGCCCTGGAGCAGCTGGAGAGCGAAGGAATCCTGGAGAACCAGGGAAGGGGGCGAAGCCGGCGCATCGTCGCCTCGGCGCTTCGGAGGCCTCCCACAGCTCTCAGAATTGCCATTCTCGACTACGACCCTCCGTCGCGGCTGGAGCCCTACATGATCGATCTTCAACATCGGCTGAAGGAATCGGGGTATCGTGTCATCGACCCGCCCAAGACGCTGACGGAACTGGGGATGAATGTCGGACGGGTCAGCCGCATGGTCCGGCAAACGGAGGCCGACGCCTGGATTGTCGGCTCCGCCGGGAAGTCGGTGCTGGAGTGGTTCGTCGGGCAGGAGGCGTCGGCCTTCGCGCTTTTCGGACGCCGGAGATCGCTTCCGATCGCGGGGGTCGGGCCTGACCATGAGCAGGCCGGGCGCGAGGTGGTCCGGCGCCTGATCGAGCTCGGGCACCGGCGGATCGTCACGCTGGTTCGAGCCAGCCAGCGGGTCGGCGGGCCGAGTCTGGTGGAACGGGCGAAGTTTGCTGAGATGGAGCGGCATGGACTCTCCACGGGTGCCTACAATTTGCCCGAGTGGGAAGACAACGCCGACGGATTTCACCGGATGCTGGACGAACTCTTCCGAATCACCCCGCCGACGGCGTTGATCATCGACGAGCCGTTTCTTTTTCATGCGGCGAAGGAGCACCTGGCGCAACGCGGCATCCTGGCGCCGAGGAATGTGTCGCTGATCTGCTCGGATCCCGATCCGACCTTCGTCTGGTGCCGCCCCACGGTGGCGCACATCCGCTGGGATCATGGTCCGGTGATCCGCAGAATCCTGCGCTGGGCCTCGAACATCGCGGAGGGGAAGGCCGACCGGAGGCAGACCCTGACCCCGGCGGAGTTCGTCGAGGGAGGCACGGTGGGACCGGTGCCGGGGTGAGGAGATGGAAGTGCCAATGGGAGATGGGGCCGCGCGGGGCCACCCACCGGCCAATTTCCGGGATACCTCCGGGATCGTGGATGGTGGCGGCGGAT
>NZ_JBISBU010000116.1:0-4147 GCF_044385805.1 Haloferula sp. A504 | reverse complement strand
CCAGCTCCCGCGCGCCCCGGACCCCAGAGGAATGCCCCTGTAGAACCGCGAGGCATTGCCCGCTTTGCCCGTCCCACAGGCGCAGCGTCTTGTCCTCCGACCACGAGAGGATACGGCCGTCAGCCAGTTCCTGCGCGCCCCAGACCAGTGAGGAATGCCCCTCTAGAACCGCGAGGCATTGCCCTTTCTGCGCGTCCCACACGCGCAGAGTCTCGTCATCCGACCACGAGAGGATCCGGCCGTCGCCTAGCACCTGCGCGCCTCCGACGGAAGCGGAATGCCCCTCCAGAACGGCGAGGCATTGCCCACTCTGCCGGCCCCACAAGCGCAGCGTCTCGTCTTCCGACCACGAGAGGATCCTGCCGTCAGCCAGCTCCTGCGTGCCTTTGACCCATGAGGAATGCCCCTCCAGAACCGCGAGGCATTGCCCACTCTGCCGGCTCCACAAGCGCAGCGTCTCGTCTTCCGACCACGAGAGGATCCTGCCGTCAGCCAGCTCCTGCGCGCCCCTGACCAAAACGGAATGCCCCTCTAGAACCGCGTGGCATTGCCCGCTCTGCCAGTTCCACAAGCGCAGCGTATCGTCCTCAGACCAAGAGAGAATACGGCCACCAGACAGCTGCTGTGCCCCCAACACGGTTGATGAATGCCCCTCCAGAACCGCGAGGCACGGGTCCTTCCCGGCATTGGCCAGCCGCGGCACGCGCCGCAGCCAGAGCCAGCCGCAGCGGCCTTCCGCCAGCCACTTGTCGGCGGCAAGGGTCAGCGGGCTGTCGTCGGCGTGTTCGACGGCGAGCTGGAGGAGAATCTTGTGCGCGGGCCATTCGTCATTCCCGCGCCTCAGGATGTGTGCCCTCTCCCGGAAAAAGTTGGACCAGGGCTCGATCTGCTTCACCACTTCCCTTGGTGCCTCATGAGAAACCATTCCTAAATCCTTGAGAGCGCCTTCGAGAAGACCCACGCGGAGTTTGTGCAGGAGGAATGGGAAATTGCGGAGGAATCCCGCTGCCTGTATATATTGACCTGCCTTGGTGAGATGAAACACGCACTCGGAAAAACCGCGAATGTCGTTCGTTTCCCATTCTTTCTGCGGATCAGTTCCTTTGGCGCAGGTCGTGAAATAGTCCGCCATTTCGCGGTGCATGTCGCTTGGCTCCGCTTGCGAGCCGTATTGCTCCATCACCGCCCGGAGCAGTTGACCGTGGAAGAAGTCGAGTTGTCCGCCGCGCCGCAGGAGATACCGGCGCAGGCCCCTCTCGATCAGCAGCGAGGTGGCTGCGGCGTCCGAGCCGAGTTTGCGGGCGAGCAGGTCGGCCAGTTCCTGGCTAGCCATGCCGATTCGGCCGTGTGCCAGATAGAGGCACCACCATTGCACGGCCTCGGCACCGAACACTTCCAGCCGTTGCAGCACCCAGCGGAACAGGGCCACAGTGTCGGGATGGGCCGTAGCCATGGAGGCGAGCAGTTTCGGCACCGTCTCGTTCATCTCATTTCCGCCCAGCGTCCGAAGTTCGCCCAGCATCACGAGCAGATAGAGTGGGTTGCGCGTTTGCTGCGTTGCACAGATTGTCTCCACATGCGGGGTGTCGAGTTCCTTGCAGTATTCCCGGAGATACTCGACGACGATCATCCGCACATCCTCCTCCGTCAGAGGTTCGAGTGGAACGCGCAGGGGTGTCGGTTCGCGCGCGGAGAGCGAACGCATCACTATCTTCTCAGGACTCTCCTCTGGCGCCTCCGGATCATCGATGCAGCTGACGACTATCCGCACACTCGGACCGAGTCGCTGCGGCAACCAGTTCAAGTCATGACCATCGGAAAGTTGGTTGAGCGCGTCGAGCAAAAGCACGATGCACCTTTCGCCCGCGTAATCACCAAGACACTTGGCGAGGCGCAGGCACTGGCTGTTGAAATCCTGCTTAGGCTCTTCGCCTTCTTTCTGCTCGTCCGCCAGCCACTCGATGCCGCTGCGGTCGAGTTCGGCGAGCAAACGGCCGACCAGCGCGTAGGCGCTTGCCGAGCGTTCCGTGGCCCCGACGAAATGAGTAATTTGAAAAGTCGAGGGTTCAAGGTTTAGAGTTGAGAGCTTTGCGAGTAGCGCGGACTTGCCTTGGCCGGGCATCGCAGCGACGACGGCGAGCCGAGGCTCATCGTCGTCGGCAGGATCGCGGATAAAGGCGGTGAGTTTCTGTAATTCTTCTTTGCGGCCTTGGAACCAGCGTAGGCGCGAGTCGGCGAAGACGCTCATCTGCTCGCGCTCCGCATCTAGCGGATCCTTGGGCGGTGGTTTGGCAAGCGTGACGATCTTTTCCCATAACTCGTGCGGCACCGGGAGCGTCTCGTTGGCATATCGCGGGTCGTTCTCGGGGTCTGTGCCGAGCACCTGACGCCACACATCCTTGCTGACGTAGCGTTCGTCGCGCAACACACCGGACCAGAGGTCGTCCAACACACGGCGGCCAAACTCCTCCATCCCGAAGAAATCAGTCCCTGTCCACTCGCATGGATAGTCCCAAACCGGGCGTTCGCTGGCCCGGACTTCCTCCTTGAGGCGCTCCAACTTTTTCAGCAAGGGCGGAGGATCCACGTATTCGGTGGCGGTGGCGGGTGCCTCGCGAGCGCGTAGATAGAAATAGCTGCGTCGCTTCAGCTGGCTGGTGAGCACGGCATGGCGTATTTCCATGTCCGTGATCGATCGCATCTCTTCCTTTTGGCGTTGGCGATCTTCCTCGGACTTCAAGTGCCCGGGATCCGGCACCCAACCGTAGCGCTGGCCGAGCATACAGAGGAAGAACGGTTCCACGCGGTCGATCCATTGTCGGCAGTATTCCCAGGAATTGGCCGTTTCGCCATCCGCATCCTTCGCCGGCACGCCCCAGCGCAGATCGACGTCGAAGAACTCCAACCCCAACCTTTCCAAGCGCTCTCGCAACTCTGGGAAAACGACGGTGACCAGATGGTCCCTTTCGGCATGCATATCCCGAAAGGTGCTACTAATAAATACCCGGACTGTTTTCCACGCAGAGTTCATCGCTCACCTCCAATCGGGCACCCGACCCCGCTCCGTCCCGCGACTGCGGGATCGCGGAAGGTCGAGAAGATGAGTACGCGGACTTTGTGCGAGTCGTTTTGTGTCTCCAGCATTGGCTTACTCCATCTCCCGGGTTTTCAGGTTGCGGATCAAGTCCTCGACTCGATCTTCAAGTGGGCCGGTCGTAAGATCGAAGCACTGGATGTTGGCGAGTTGCGGTGGGAAGGACTCCTGCGCCAATGGGGAGATGACTACTGGAATGACGTTGCTTTGCTGTGATTCCTCCGCACGTTGGAGGGCATATTCGGTTTCTTGTTTGCAAAATTCGCTGGTCAGGGATGCGGGACTTAGCAGGACAAGCACGAAGCCCCGCGCGATCGCCTCATCAATGGCCGAGTAAAACGCAGTATTCCAATAGCCTCCGCATGGAATCTCGGATTGCTTCCATACAGCGTAGTCGTGCTGCTCCAGCGTATGACGAATCCGCTGCACTGTAGCCTCGTCCTTTCGTCCGTAAGAGAGAAACACCGTGGCACGCTTGAGGAGGCGGTCCAGCTTGTGAAACTGCGGCTCCAGCGGCAACGAAAGATCAATGATTTCCCGTGGCTTCCCCAGAGATTCGACCAATGCCACCTCCTCGTGGACGTATTTCGACGCCTTGGCGTTTGGGCTTTCACAAAGAACGAAGAAGTTACGAGCCTTGATCTCATCCGCGATCAGTTCGGGTAAACGCGCATCGTCGTCGCTCAGGCACTTGAGAAAGAATAGGAGTGGGCTCGCGCCCTTCTTTTCAAGGTAGTTCCGAATCTCGCGGACCTTCCCCAAGTCGCGGTGCGAGTGGGAGACGAAAATCCAAGCGCCGGAATGCCGTTGTGCCTGAGTCATGCTTTGCCCTGGGTTGTTGAATTGGACAATGGGTTCTCGCCTGCTGGTTGGGCGGACATCACCTTTTTCACCACTTCGTCAATCTGCCATGACAACTCCATCGCCCGATGAGCCAAGCTGAAGGCGCAAGAATCGTAATATACTTCTCGGCATTAACTTTTCGGATTCTCGAACAGCTGGAAGTTCTCGGTAACCAGGCTTTGAAGGCATGCACGATTTTCGCCGCTGAGC
>NZ_JBISBU010000115.1:0-4429 GCF_044385805.1 Haloferula sp. A504 | reverse complement strand
GCGTAGGACGGGTTTGAAGACCGGTTGCTGGTGCGATATCCGTCGGTGCCGATGATGTTGTCACCGTCGATGTCCAGCGTCTTGGCGGGCGTGGTGTTGCGCCAGCCAACCGTTGGATCGTCGTTCTTCGTCTCCATATTGTCCTGGGTGCCGACGAAGGTGATGGCGGCGGTCGTGGCGCTGCTGGAGGTGGTAAAGCTCCAGGTGCCGTTGCTCAAAAACCCGGCGAAACTGTTGCCTGCGAGGTCATCGATGGCGGTGTCGTCGATTTCGACGTAGTAGGTGGTCGCGAGCGCGAGGTCGGAAGACGGGTTCAGAGTGACGGTGGCCCCGGAGAGGGTGAGGCCACTCGGCGGACTCGCCACATCGAAGCTTTCGATCGGTGCGCCACCGCCGGACTGAAGCAGGCGGATCCCACCGGTGCCGAAGGCGATGTTTTCGCCGAAGGTGATGACCAGATTGGCGCCCACAGGAACGCCGGTCGCACCATTGTTAGGATTGAGCGTGCTGATCGTGGGGAGCGTGGTGTCGGGCACGAAGGTGGTGAAGCGCCAGGTGCCGTCGGCGGTGAAACCTGCGAAGCTGTTGCCAGCGAGGTCGTCGATTGCGGTGGCGTCAATCTCGACATAATAGGTGGTCGCTGGCGCGAGGTCGGCGGTAGGATTCAAGGTGACCGAGGAACCGGAGAGCGTGAGGTTGGGCGGCGGGTTCTCCACATCGAAGCTTTCGATCACTGCGTTGTCGGACTGACGGCGAAGGCGGATCGCTCCAGTGCCGAACGCGACGTTTTCGCTGAAGTTGATGACCAGGTTGGAGCTGTAACTGATTCCCGTGGCCGTGTGCGTGGGGTTGAGCGAATTGATGGTCGGCCGGGTGGTATCGACGGATACGCTGGTGAATCTCCAGGTGCCGTCTCCGCTGAATCCGGAAAAACTGTTGCCGACGAGGTCATCGATGGCGGTGTCGTCGATTTCGACATAGTAAATGGTCGATTCGGCTAGGTCGGCAGACGGATTGATGGTGACGGTGTTTCCTGAAAGTGTCAGACCTGCCGGAGGGCTTGCCACATTGAAGCTTTCGATCAGAGTTCCGCCGGACTGCAGCAAGCGGATGGCTCCGGTGCCGAAGGCGACGTTTTCATTGAAGGTGACCGACAGGTTTGAGGCGAGGGCCACGCCGGTCGCGGTGTGGGCGGGGCTGAGCGTCTGGATTTCAGGAGGGGTTTCATCCTCAGCTGCGGGACTGGCGGAGAATTGAATTTCAGATAAGGCGACCCCATTGCCGCCGCTCCAGTTGGTGTTGGCCTCAAAACGGATGTGGCGGACCTCTGTGATTGGCAGAGTGGTGCCTGTGGCTGTGGCGAGGTCGAAACCGGTGTTGGGGGAGCCGGCGGCGGGAAGTTCCAATGATGCGCCTCCGAGTCGGGTCCAGTTACCGCTGCCGGTTCCGCCCGGAATGGCCACGTTGGAGAAATAGATGTCCACGGAGCGCAGGTCGAAATTCCAGACGTGGATGGAGCCGAGCGTGTGGCTGGCACCAAGATCCCACTGAAACCATTGGTCCTCGACAGGGTTGTAGATCGTGGTGGGTGCCAGGCAGTAGGTTCCCACAGCACTGCCGTGCTCGCCTCCACTCAGGCCGCTGCCATCGATCGACTTATCCGGCGTGCCACGGGCGGTTCCATCCGAATTGAAGTCGGTGCGCGAGGCCGTGGCGGTGATTTCCGAGCCGTCAATGACGGGCGCGGCGGTGGTGAGGGCCCATGCGCCGCTGCCGTTAAGCCCCCCAAAGCTGTTTCCCGCATGGTCGTCGATGGCTGCGGCATCGATCTCGAGGTAGTAGCCTGTGGAGGGGGCGAGGTCGGATGTTGGATTAATGGTCAGGGTTCCACCGGAGATGCTGAGGTTGGCCGGGGGGCTGGCGACGTCATAGCTTTCCACCAGGGTGCCTCCGGTGGTGAGGCGCAGCTCGATGTTACCGGTGCCCAAGGCGATATTTTCGGAAAAGGTGATGCTCAGGTTCTGGTTGATTCTGACATTGTTGGCACCGTTGGCCGGGTTCAGTGCTTTGAGGGTGGGAGCACTGACATCGCCCGCCGAGGTGGTGAAGCTCCAGGTGCCGTCGCTGCTGATGCCTGCGTAGGGGTTGCCCGAGTGATCGACGATGGCGGTGGCAGCGATCTCAATGTAGTAGCCGGTCGAAGCTGCCAGCAGGCTGCTCGGGTCGATTGTCAAAGTGTTACCCGAGAGGGTCAGATTGGTTGAAGGGGCTGCCACATCGTAGCTCTCCACCAAGGTGCCACCGGTCTGGCGGAGGGTGATGTCGCCCGTGCCGAAGACCACCTCTTCATCGAAGGTGATGCTCAGGTTGGCGGTCGGTTCGACCGCAGGCGCCGTGTGCACCGGACTGAGCGTGTCAATCTGAGGGGCACTTGCGTCCACCGGTAAAGAATTCAGATAGGCCTGGCCGAAGGCATTACCCAGCGCCACCAGCCCGGTTCCGGTAAAGTGGATGTTGTCGCCCGAAATATCGAAAGAATCCGTATCGATCAAATAGGCGTTGGGATCGGCCGCGGCGACATTGTCCTGGGCGGCCCGGATATCATGCAGGCCAGGCTCACGTCCGGTTTGCAGAATGGAGAGGCGGCTGATGAAGAAGGCAACATCCGCCCCGTAGCGGGCCCGGATGTCAGCGATGAACTCGTTGAGGTCCGCTTCATACTCCGCAGTGGTGCGCCCATTAGCGGCGTCGCGCTCGCCTTGGGTCCAGAGCATACCGACGACCTCGTAGGTGTGCCCCGCTTTGGTCAGGGCCTCCAGGCCGAAACCGACTGTCGTTTTGAGGCGGTTGTAAGCGTATCCGGTGGTCGGGTCCCAATCGCCGTAAAGGTGAGTTCCCCCTTTCGAAAACTTAATCAGGGCGAAGTCCTCGTAGGGGCGCCCGTCCGCAATGGCTCGACCAAAGCTAATTTCGGGACCATAGGAAGACCCGAATCCCGGTTGCAGCGGTCCCAGTTTCGAGGCGCTTTCATCCGTTCCGCCGTAGATCCAGACATCATCCTGCGGCGCTTTCTGCGCCTCCGTCAGGTCGCTGGTCTTCGGGCCATTGCCCGTCATGTTCGACTGCCCGCCGAGAAGAAAGACCTTGTAGTGCTCGGCTTGGGCGGATGTTCCGAAAATCAGACCAATGGTGCCGACCAGAAGGTGCGGCTTCAAGAATGAAATCATGTTTGGTAGGGTTAGAGGAATCGAGTGGCCACAAAAAAGGCCGGCCGCATCGTAATGTAGGCCGACCTTCTGAAGTTGATGCTCGAGAAAGCTGATTAAGCTCTACGGCGGCGAAGCAGCGCGAGGAGAGCGAGCGCTCCGAGAAGAGCTGTGCTGGGCTCCGGAACGGCGGCGCCGTCGAAATCGACCTCACTAAGCATGACCCATTGATTGGCATTAAACAGCTCGACCTGAACGTATTTCGCATCATTCAGAGAAGATACGTCGAGCGTGTATAGTATCGTGCTTGCAGTCCCGCTAACGGCGCTGCCGGTAGGTAGATCTAAAATACCAGTCGTGTTTGAGAAGTCGCTATTATCGGTGCTCGTGGAGATTCTGTAATCAGTCGCTCCCCAGCCGCCACCTTCATTTTGGTAAATATTGATCGTGGAGAAGTCATAAACTTGATCGAAAATGAAGGTCATTCCGGCCGTTGGATTAGTGGCAGTGATAGTCCCTTGACCCCATGAAACGTTGGTGCCGTCGCTCCAACCACCTGTAGAGATGACGTTGTCAATCATACGGATCGGGCTTGTAGTATCATTACCAGCGTTGCTCTCTGGGCCTGCATTGCCAGAGGCATGCGTGTAACCGGTCGGCACGATGGTTGCAGCCTGTGAAACAGCGGTGCTGGCCACTAAAGCCACAGTGAAAGTGATTAGTTTGGATTTCATGTTTTTTTGATGCTATCGGTTACTTGAGGTTGTGGTTTAGTGATTTAGCTTGCATGAATGGATCTATTTCATCACGGGGTGGGGTCGACGTCCTGAACCCGCAGGAAGAGTTTGCTGTCGCCGGTGACGTCGACATCGAAGGTCAGGGTGCCCCCGCTGGTGTTGAAGGGACTCGGGATCGGCGTCGCGGTTCCGGTCTCGAGCGCCGTTTCCTCGGTGGTGAAACCCGTGAGATCCGTGGAACTGGCGCACCAGTAATCGACCGAGTCGTCGCCGGTCATTGTGACGGTGGCGGTGTTGCCGGAGACCGAGAACGAGGTGATTTTTGGATCGATGGCCCCGGGTGTGCTGATGACGCCGGTATCGAAGGCGATGCCGATCACCTGCTCGAAGCTGGCGGAGAATACCGAGTTGGAATCCGAGGTCGTGGATGTGACCACGAAGGTGTCCCCCACACTGAAGTCGGTGACGTCGAAATAGGCCACATCG
>NZ_JBISBU010000114.1:0-4822 GCF_044385805.1 Haloferula sp. A504 | reverse complement strand
ATGGCAGAAAAAATCGATGTCAGCGTGGGAATCCGCCCGAAATCCCTACAGTCACAATTGGGAAACGGGGCACGATATCAATTTGGTGCGTAACAGCGCGGAACGACATGGATTCAGGAAACCGAAGGAAACAACAGGACCATTCCGCCCGAAACTACCATGAACACCGTAGAAAATGCGAAATGCGAGGACCGACCCCAGACCTAATTCACGCACCGACCCCTTGCACGGAGTCCAGATCTAACAAAGTTCGATTTCCCTTCGATGAGCGACTCATGCCACTATGAGCCTGGGATACCTTTCTCGAGTTCATTGATGAGGCTCTTCTCTAGATCATTACTATAGCTGTAAGCAGCAGCGTAGCCAGTCCGCAGGCCACGACGATACCTAGCCAATCTCGTCGATCCTGCCTCCAAAAGATCCTCTTTATGGAGATCCTTTCCATGGAGGCCACGATAGAACTTATAGTCACAGCAAGAGGCCCAACCTTGGAAGTATCCGGCCATGTATGCAACTACAACGGGATCGTCGATTGCCAGCCCATCCCCCCCAAAATTTCCGCCCGATCTCCGGACCTCGGCAATACTATGGACAAGTTTATCTCGCTCACGCTCAAGGATCTCAGCAAATTCCTCGCCCTCAAGAAAGCGTGCCATCCTCGCAAAGAACTCCTCAGAGAACTCGCTCGCATGGCTGGTCTCAGCGGCCCGAGTCAACCCGATACACAAACCAACAATCATTGTCAAAATGACCGTGAATCTAGTCATCTGATTATAATCCAGCACCATCGATTCCTCCGCGATTTAGCGCATCAAAAAGCTCTCTCAGTTTGTCGATTTCCGCTTGGGTCGCCTCCGCCTCGGATCCTGAGAAGCCATTTATCGGTGGCAATTTTTCTTTAAGTGCCTGGTGAAACTTGTTTGGGTAATCGCCCGACATCCGCTCAGCAACACCCTCTGCCTTCTCCTTCGAGGCGTAGCACTTGCCCTCTTCCAACTTCTTGAGGTCTTGAATCGTCGACGTGAGGGCGGCATGAGAAAACCGCACGTATTGCATGACATGAGCCATCTCATGCTCCCAGATACTGGCCTCCGTTCTCAATTGCTCACCAGGTATCACCTGACCATCTTCACCCCTCCCTCCTTCGTACCATTCTCTGAGCGTTGGGTACTTCTCCAAGAATTCTGGAAGACGTGACACATCTGTGACAAATCCCGCTGCTTTCAGCATCTCATTGGATGGATAGCGCATAAAAACCTGCCATGTCAGAGACTTAAGTCGAACGCAGCACTTCTGACCTTCTTTTCTCGATTCAAACGTAGCGCTAGTATCGACCCACGTTGATGCCTCACGCCCCTGTTGAATATCATTGCCTATTCTCGTAACCGCAACCCCGTCGATCACCATCAGCCCCAGGAGGTCAAATTTGCTGATGCCACTGTTGCCGGTAAAACGGTAGAGATTGAAGCCACCCCTTTCCCCGATCGGATCTCTAGATGGCCACCTGCCGGTCACCGGGTCATACCACCTGTAACCGTAGTAATAAAGTCCAGTTACTTCGTCTTGAGGCTTGGTCGAGAAGCGATAGGGGAACGATGCCGCGTTCATTGCCGCATCCACCGTCAGGTTGCCGAAGGGGTCGTATTCGAAGTGGGCGACTTCCGCGCCCGCTGCATTCACGTATTCGCTCACGTTGCCGTTGCCGTCGTAGGCAGGGTAGAAGGTATCCGCGATGCTGCCGCTTGCAATGGCGGAAATCGCAAGCAGCCCGCCGACGCCGCCCGCGCCCTGCGGGGTACCGCTGAGGTCGAGTCCCCAGAGGTAGGCGGCGATCTGGGTGGTGCCGTTGTATTCGGCGATGCGGTTCCAGCCGTCGTAGAGGTAGCGCACGGTGGTGCCACCGGTCGTCACGGAGGTCAGGCGGCTGAGGTGGTCGTAGGTGTAGGTCGTGGTGGTCGTGCCGACGGTCGCCGAGATGAGACGGTTCTCTGCGTCCCAGACCAGGGTGGAGGTGGTGCCCGGGGCCGCCGGAAGCGGGCCGGAGGTGACGTTGCCGTCGTCGTCGTGGATGGGGCTCTGGCTGCCGATGGCGGTGTATTGGTTGAGGGCGTTCGGGGTGTAGGCGGTGGTGTTTGGTCCAGCGGGATCGGAGATTTCCGTACTGGAGATTTCAGAAAACAGGCGGTTGCCGATGCCGTCGAATTCGTAGGCGCGGTCGTTGCCGGCGGTGGATTGGTCGTCGGCCTGCACCAGTTCGCCGCGGATGTTGTAGGCCCAGGCCCAGTTGAGGTCGGTGGCGAAGGCATCGCCGGTGGTGGTCAGTCCGTCGCGCTGGCCGATGGCGTTGACGCTGTAGGCGAAGTCGGAAAGGGTGCCACTGCCTCCGGGGTAGGTGTTGGTGCGGCCGAGCAGGGCGTTTCGGGTGGCGTCGTATTCGAGGGCGGTGTCGACCCGGGGGCCGTCGAGGGTGAAGGGCATGGCGGATTCGAAGAGGGTGCCTGCGGTGGCACCCTGATGATTTCCGGCTCCGTTGACCTCGTAGGTGTAGCCGTAGGTGAATCCCGCGTTCGCGGGACCGCCTGCGGCGGGGCCCCCGGTGACGGTGGCGAGGCGTCCGGCGGTGTCGCGGGTCCAGGTGGCGGTGGCTTCGACGGTGTCCACGATGAAGGGATCGGTGCCATCGGGCGTGCCGGCGGTGTGGCCGGTGGGGCGAAGGAAGGCGTCGTAGCTGCGCACGACGGTGCGGTTGAGGGTGTCGATCTGCTGGCGCTCGGCGGCGAGGACGAGGTCGGCGGGGTCGTAGGCGTAGCTGGCGTGGAGCACGCCGCCGCGGGTGACGGTCTTCTGGCGATTCAGGGCGTCGTAGGTGAAAACAAGGTCCGGGGTGGCGTCGGAGTAGTCGGTGGAAACGAGGCGTCCGCCGTCGTCGTAGCCGTAGGTCGTGACGACGCCACGCGCCCAGGTGCGGGTGGCGAGGCGACCAGCGGCGGTGTAGGTGTAGTCGGTGCCTTCGTCGTCGGCGTATTCCTTGCGGGTCATGAAGCCGCGGGTGGGGCTGTAGAACCATTCGGTCTCGGCGATGGTGGTGCCGTAAGTGGTCATGGTCTTGCGGCGGTCGGCGTAGTCGTACTCGTAGGTGACGCGATAGGTCTGGGCTCCGGTGGTTTCCTGGACGGTGCTGTCGGGATTGTAGGCGGTGATCGTGATGTTGGTGCTGGTGCCGCCGGCGATGAGGGTGTCCGGGGCGTCGACCTCGGTGCGGCGTCCCCGAACATCGTAGGTGAAGGCGGTGACGCGGTTGTTGGAATCGGTGACAGAGGCGACGACATCGGCGGTGGCCGAGAGGTATGCGGTGGTGGTGGTGCCAGTGCGGGAGTGCGTGCTTGTGGTCTGCCGGTTGAAGTTGTCGTAGCCGTAGCTGACCGATTCGATCGTCGCGTCGGAGCTGTCGCGCACCTCGGAGGATGCGAGGAGACCGGCGGTATAGGTTTGCAGGGTGTCGGTGCCGTCGGGGGCGGTCGTCTTTTCGGTCCAGTCGCCACCGCCGGCGAGGGTCGTGACCCGAGTGGTGGGGTTCGCGACGCCAACGGACTGATTGGTGGCGGAAAGCCCGTCGGGGCTGCGGAGGCTGGTGGAGACGACGGTGCCGCCTGCGGCGCTGGTTTGGCCGTCCTGCCAGACCTTGCTGACGGTCTGCCAGGCGGGGTTGCTGTTGCCGTCGAGGGCTGGGACCATTTCGGAGAAGCTGACCGAGTCGGTGCCATAGTCAATGGCGTCATTGTCATTGAGATCGGTCGCGGTGATGGTGCGCTCTCCACGAGTATTGTAGAGCATGAGGGTCGTGACGCCGTCGGGATCGACTGACTTCACCATCTGGCCCAAGCCGTTGTATTCGGTGGAGACGGAAGACTGGAAGACGGAAGATCCAAGACTTGATAGATGGCCGGAGAGCAGGACGCGGCCGGCGTGGTCGGTCTGGGTTCCGGTGACTTCATTGTGGCCGGTGCCGACGATGTAGCCACGGGTGGTGAGTTCTCCGGTGGCGTTGACGCTGTAGGCGTTCTCCATGGCCGGGGAGAGGTCGCCGGTGGTCTTGTGGGTGCGCCCGTCGAGATAGTAGTCCGTGGTCTGGCTGAAGTTGTCGGGGGTGGTGACGACCACACGCTTGGATAGACCGGCGGCGGGCTGGTAGGTGATCGTGGTCGTGGTATCGACGAGCTTGCCCGGCTCGGGCACGTTGGCGTCCTGCCATTGGGACTTGGTCGGGTCGGGCGAGGAGGAGGTCATCGAGGTCCCGGCCAAGTTGCGGGAGGATTTGCCGATCAGGTTGTCATCGTTGTCGACGAGGGTCGAGGAGAGGGAACCGGACACGGTCTCGGCGTAGCGGTGGGTCTCGATCGTCAGGCCGTTGTGAACGGTTTCGGTGGTGACGCCGATGCGGTTCGTTTTGATCCGGCGATTGAGCGAATCATACGCGTGGTAAGTGGTGATGCCATACTTGTCGGTTGTCGATTCGATGCCGCAGCACGAATAGGTGGTGCTGGTCTGCCACGCTTCGCCCGTCGCGGACGCCGCCTCGGTGAGGATGGATACCGACGAGTTCTGAATAGGGTCGGTCCGTGAAATGCGGCGTTGACTACTGAGCCGGACCTGGAGGGAGTCAGTCCCGTTTTTCAAGCATGCGGTGCTGCGTAGGGGCGAATCTTCGGGGGAGTTGATTCGGGGATGCGGGCGTCCCGTCGAAGATCGAAGGGGTCCTCGCATTTCGCATTCTGGATGGAGTCACAGTCGTATTTCACCATTTGGCTACGGCATTCATGGT
>NZ_JBISBU010000113.1:0-4862 GCF_044385805.1 Haloferula sp. A504 | reverse complement strand
TTCGACACCGTCACCCCGTTGCTCAACGCCTCGCCGGCCGTCCCGGTCAGCTCCGTGTCCGCATTCGTGTTCAGCGTGTCGCTGCCGCCCGCGGCGTCAATCGAGCCCAGTCCCAATGCCGAAACATCGATCCCGTTGGCTGTGATGGCTCCCGTCAGGTCAAAAGCATCGGCATTTGCGCTGGCTGCGAAACTGCCCGCCGCAGAAAGCACCTCGAAATTCGAAAGGGTCATGCCACCAGCCGTCATCTGACCACTGGTTCCCGTCAGAGCCACCGCCTGACCGGACGCATCCAGCGTATCGCTCCCACCCGCAGCATCCACTGACCCCAAACCACTGAATGTTAGCCCTCCAATGGATCCTGCGTTGGCCCCTGTCACGCTCACGCTCTCATCGCCTGCCGTCCCAACAAGCTCATCGTTTCCAGCACCGGCAAGACTGGAGACCGAGAGGAGGTCCAGACCGAGTGACGAGTCCGTCGTGATTCCCGAAATATCGAGCCCGGTCGCATCCAGACCGGCTCCGAGGCTAAAGCCCTGCCCGGTGGCTGTAAGCGTCCCATTGCCTAGGTCAGTCGCGCCCAATAGCTGCACCGTTCCTGCGGGTCCTGCATTGAGATTGAGGTCGAGAGCGTCTCCACCGGGAGTCGAATCGTTCACCGAGCCACTGAGGACAACGTTGTTGAGCCCATTCAACGTCAGGGTGTTCGCTCCGGTTCCATCAAAATCCAAGCCCGCAGACAAAGTCAGATTTCCATCTTCCGTATTACCTCCTGCCGACGCCGTCGTCACGGAGAGCGAAGCACCCCCGGTCAGCCCACCAACAACAAGATCGACCCCCAACTGGGCGCTGTCATCCGTAGAGACGAACGGATCTGAAGCGTTGATGTTGGTGTTGCCGCCACCTGCCACGATCTCCACGTCGTTTCCGGCAAAGCTCAGAGAATTGGAAAAAATCAGCAGAACGGTGATTCGGGTGAGTGGGCAATAGCCTGTGCGTTTCATATTGATCAAGAAGGGGGGTGACGGGCAAATTCTGGTGCTGAGCAGCTTGCCTCTAACCTGCAAGGTAAGAGCAAATCCAATACGCAGTTATTCGTATTGCTTCCACGACCGGTCCTTCAACCAAAAAAACACAAATTCGCACGTCTCAGTGCTACCTCATTTTGAGCCCTTGGTAATCAGGAGCGCCTGAAGGACGGCTTCATCGACTGCGGTGTTGGTCGGGCTCGCTGGGCGAGGGTCAGCTGAACCGACCGCGCTCAAGTCTTTTCGCTGCGACCCACTTACCTCTTCCATCGAAGTAGAGCAACTTGATGCGGTTGCACCGCTTGTTGGTGAAGGCGAACAGTACGTCGGGCACAGGCGTGAGCCCGAGGTGGTCGACGGCCACGGCATGCATGCCGTTGAAGGATCTGCGCATGTCGCAGGGCTTCAGGGCGATGAAAACCTTAAGCTCGGCGTTGGCGAGATTCATCATGGCCGGCCCCCTTCGCTTCGAGCTGTTCCTGGCAGGCGACGATGAACCTGGCAGCCTCGTCGGCGAGCAGCAGCGAAGGGACCTCGCGGAACTCGACGACGATTCGGAGCCGGGTGACGGCCAAAAGCTCGACCTCCGCGAAGCGGAAGTCCTGAACCAAGGATCGTCCAACCGGCAAATCCTCCACTCCCACTACGAGGAAAGGCCGCCTCGGGTGAACGAGGCGGCCTCTGGATTGAACAACCGAACAGGGATTCAGCGCTTTTCAATGACCACGTTCACCGTGGCATACTCATCGCCTTCAGGAATCAGGCAGTTGGCCGCAAGCTTGCCGTTGACGTAGATGTCGAGGCGGCTCCCATCAGCTGCGGAGGGCAACGTGAGCCAATACTCGCCCGACGCGTTGGTCTTGGTGGTCTGAGCGTAACCGGCCGCCTTGACGGTGACGTTCTTCCGGGCGTAGCCGCGGTCGTCAGTCACCTTGCCTTTGACGCCACCGGCCCAGGCACAGGCCGAGGCCCCGATCAACAAATAGGTAAGAAGTGTTTTCTTCATGATACGTTGGGGTAAGAATTTCAGAAGCCTTCAACAGGCTTGAAATCCCTTGGATTGTCCGCGGGCTTCGGCTTGGGCTTGTAGGTTCGCTTGGGGGCATCCTCCGTGATGCTTACATTGTGGACCTCCGGACCAGCGCAAGCCCCGAGGAAGAACACTGCGGCAGCAGCGGTGGCCAGCATTGACAACAATTTCACTTTTTTCATCTTTTTATGGTGTGCTCGAATTCTCAGGAAGTGATGCCGCCTTCGGTCGTAGGCTCCGCATCACGGGCCTTCGGACCCTGGGGGTTGTTGGGATCCACCGGTTCATAGCGATTCTGTCCCGATCCGCCCCGCGTTCCGACCAACAAAGACCAACTGCCGATGCCATGATACTTCGAGGTGCTGGCATTGAAGTTGGTGGACTGGAGGAGAACGAAAACCTCAGCCGTCCCGGTGTAGCTTGCAACGAACTTGGTTCCGGCCCGGCGCTGGCGACGATCATCCACGAGAATCTCGTTCCCTTGTTCGTCGAAGACATAGAGGTCGATGTCGCGGACTCGCTTGTCGACTCCAACAAGGAAGCAGTAGGTCACGCCCTTGGTCACCGGCATCAGCATCCGGATTTTTTCATTGGGCTGAAGACTCCCACTGGCGCCGGGAAAGATGGTGAAACCGGCCTCGGCTTGGCGGACGGCCATTTCATAACCGTCGTTTTCGGCTTCCGCTGGACTGGCCCAAGAGATCCCCTGCATGCACAGGGAAAGGCTTCCAGCCACTAGAGTTTGTTTGATGGTCAGTGACATAATATGATTGGGGGATGCTAACATTCTCTATCGGACTCTTTTGGAAACTGTCGGATGACAAAAGCAAATCCGATACTGGTATGAAGACTACGGATTATCCGTTAGGCCGCGCAAGCAAAAATTCCAAAACCCAACAGAAGTCATAATTCTTTAAAGACCATCGACTTACACAGAAATCACGCAAGTTTATTTCATTAGACTTAAAGACTTTCACCATCAGCAAAAGCCTGGGATGGCACCCGGTTCATCCGAACCGAATGCCGACAGCTCCTGGGACGCACCGAAATCAGACTAACGTCCAAAAGCTTGCGTTCGGCACCAGTCTCCCTGCCTTCAGTTTTCGCCGGTTGAATCGGGCAATGGTGACCCCACTCGGGATCATGAAGAGAAGAAGCTCCCCGCTTCCGGGGAGCTTCACTTAAGCCAGTTGGGCGGCAGTTACCTGCCCGACGGCTTCCTCGTGAAAGGAGACAAACGAGGATCTCAGAAGGTCCACGAAGCTCTGAGGCTCGCATACCAGCCGGGCTCGTTCCACTCTGATGCAAGTCGACCCGAGTTCGGACCCAAAGTTGGCGTCGGAGGAACATCCTCCAGCGCCTCGACGTAGGTGATGCTCGGCGAAACGACAAAGGAATCGCCAATCGTCACCGGAGCGCCCAGCGTAGCGGCCACGTGGGTGAAACCATCCGACTCGAACTGATAACCCGACTTGTAGATGGTGGACACGGAATAGGAGAGACCGAAACCAACCTGATCGTTGGAGTAAAGGTTCCTGCTGCCCATCACTCCGAGTTCTCCACCCCACCCCTCGACCAGGTCTGCACCGCCGGTACCACGGAAGGCCGGATTGTTTGCGAGCCCTTGACCATCGGTTGTCGTCGGCACGTTGTACCAGAGGTTGAGGAAGGGCTGGGCATACGAGTAGCGAGGCATGACGAAATTGGCATAGACCATGCCTTGGTGCTCAACCCCCCAGAACTCTCCGTTCGGGTAGTAGTAGAAGTCGAAACCAAAGGTGCCCTGCAACCAGTCCTCACCCACCAGCATGCGGGTGTAGTTGGCCGACAAAATCAGCTCGGAGTAGCTGTCCTTAGTCGTCAGTAGAGGTGCGTAGAAGGGGTTGAATCCATCATCCAGACTTTCAATGTACTTCAAGCCTAGCGCGAAACCTTTGTAGGTGGCGTTCACACCCACAAACGTAATGTCGCTGTCCGGATCCTCTGCCAGCGGATTGCCGGGAACGAGGTGGTTGAAGGATGTGAACTGGGCGACATCGATGCCACGCCACACGTGCTTGGATGCCCAGCCTGCTTCCACGGTCCAAGTAAGCGCTCCAGGGTCAGCGTATTCAAGAACCGGCGCTCCTTTCGCTAGACCACCTTTAGCCGAACTGCCGCCGGGAGCAGGTGTCGCCTGACGACCTGACCCATCACGGCGCCCTGAACGTCGTGGAGCAGCCGAAGCATCGGCACCGTCCTGAGCACGGGAAACATCGCCCGGAGCCGAGGGCGCGGTCCTCGGTGGGCTGGGGACGCCCTGCGAGGGGGCGATGGTTGCTGTGATGGGGACGTTCGTCGGTAGCGCTGCCGGAGAACTCCTCGCCCCCGGTGCAGTGACCGGGACATTGGTTCCCAAACTGGCCCCAGTCCGGGTGTAAACCCTTACGGTTGCGGCTTGGAGTTCGAGGAGGAAAAAACAGCCTGCTAGAGCCATCACACTGGCGAACGTGGAGGAGGTGACTTTCATGGTCGTTCTGTAGGATAGATTTCATCACGAGGGAATTGCCTGCCCCGTCCAATGTCAACCACAAAGACTCCGATCACAAGGGTCCGCGAGACTGACAACTGACCAAATCAGGAGAACGGTTCCTCCCTGAAAAGACCGCATCCATTTCTAGGCGCTTCAGCCCGCCTAAAGGAAAGAGAGCTCGACTCAATCCGGACGGTGGAACCACCTCTCCAGCGCCTTACCAAGCGCCTCGTTGCTATTCGACCAGATCCGCGGGTCATGAGATCCGCCTTTCCGTAAGGTTTGGGGCTCT
>NZ_JBISBU010000112.1:0-5617 GCF_044385805.1 Haloferula sp. A504 | reverse complement strand
AACGTCCGGCACCGACTACTACTGCGCCGGCTCGGATGACCTCACGAGCTGGGCGACCGAGATCGTCCCCACCGACACCGGCGGCAGCCCGTTCCAGACCAACGCCGCCGGCGACCTGACCTTCTCCGTCGACATCTCCGGCCTCGGTCCGATTTACTTCCTGCGGATACAGGACGTCGATCCGGTTCCGTGATGGGGCGGCGGAGCAAGGCATGGCATTCTGGCGCGCCCTCTACAGCATCCGCCACGATCCGGACACCTACACCACCCATCTGATCAACGGCAGGTGGGATCCCTCGAAACCCGTGCTGGTCGCCCCGCGCACCTACGCGCAATCGCCGTTTCCGAGTGAACGGGGCGCCGTCTACTTCGGCGGCCACGATGCCAACTTCGCCCCCTCGACCGAACGCGCCTGGATCTTCAAGGCCGATCCGGGAACCGTTCTTTCGGGGGCGAGCGCTGAGCACATCGGTCATTGATCCAGTTGTTCCTTGTACCTGCTCCGGTATTTATGATCTTGCAACTGCCGGCTGTTACCGTTGCCACCGCGGCACCAACGAAACGGCAGTCTGGCTGCCACGCGCGAACATGGATAGCCGGTCCGCATAACCCTTGAAAGGAAAATGGAACCACGAATCGACACGAATAGGCACGAATTTTCAAGGGGTTGTGACGAAAGCCCGAATCATCCTACGGGTGAGTGAAGCCCTTTGCATAAAGCTCGGATTTGCAGTTTTTTATTCGTGTCCCTTGGTGTCCATTCGTGGTTTTTAGGATAACCGGCCTGCGCTGCGCGCTGTCGTTTGCGCGTAAAAGTTTGCCGCGCATCAGGAAGTGAACCGGTTTGGTGCCGCGGTGGAGATGTGCCAGTGTTTCGCAGTGATTCGGAATGCACACCGACGGGAGACGGGCGCCGGCACGTCCATCGCAACGAAGCTTCTCGCGGTGTTGCGCCTGGCCGCGGCCGCCGCGGTTTCCCCGGCCCCGGCCTTGGCCGGCATCAATGTCGATTTCGGCGGAGCCGGCCTTTACTCCGGGGAGGGTCCGGCCGGTGAGGCCGGGGGAACGGCATGGAACGAGTTCAAGGAGGCGAACGGCAAGCTCGCCGATCTGCGGGACTCGAAAGGCCAACCCACGTCCGTCTCCGTCACGGTGACGGGCTTCGTTGCCCCGTTCGGATTCGGCGCCGGCAGCACGCAGCGGTGGGCGGATTACAATTTCCTCGACGACAACCCGAATGGGATGCGCGACCACATGGCGACGGTCGTCTTCGAGGGGCTGACTCCCAACGCCCGCTACCACCTCTATCTGGTCGGCCGCGGGGACACGCCAGACCAGACCGCGACCTTCACCCTCGCCACGGCCAACGGCGGCGCCTCGGGAAGCACGCGAGGGTTGCTGCCGGAGGGTGAGTTCGGCACCCCCGGAAATTACGTTGCCCTGCCCGCAAATGCGGACGCCGCGGGACGGCTCGAGTACACCGTCGACAATCTCGACTCCCGCACCGCGGCACACAATGCCGTCCAACTGGTCGAGGCCGGCAATCGGAAGCTGCCCGCGAATCCGCCCCCGCGCTTCGGTTCCGATCCGGTGCTGGTCGATCTGTGGGGCAGCGCCCGCACCATCAAGCTGGTGTTTTCCCTGCCGCTGGCACCCGGCCCGGCGATCGACCCGGCGAACTTCCCGGTGGCGAGGGACGGCGGCGGCCCGGTTCCGCTGAGCGCCGCGGCCATCAGTGGCGACGGCAGGACCGTCACCCTGACCACCACCGCGCCGCTCGATCTCGCCACCGCCTTCTCGGTGAAGGTCAACGACCTCACCGACCTCGCGGGGCGCCCGCTCGCTGCCGCCACCGCGGGCACTTTCAAGACCTGGGACAACGACCCGCACGGCGTCAAGGTCTTCATCCTTGCCGGCCAGTCGAACATGGTGGGCTACGGGGAAAGCGAAAAGGGACACGGCGGGGTCGACGGCGCCATCGGCAGCCTACGCCACCTCGCGGTCACCGACGCTGCCGACTACGGCAAACTGCTCGCCGAGCCCGCCCACCCCGCCACCAGCGCCTGGAAGACCCGCAGCGATGTCAAGGTCTGGTGGGACCGCAGCGAACCGGGTTCCGGTCCCAGTGTCATCAAGGGCGACCTGGGCGTCGGCTTTGGCACTGACAGCGCGAAGATCGGGCCCGAGTATGGCTTCGGCTGGATCGTCGGCGATCACTTCGAGGATCCGGTTCTGCTCATCAAGAGCTGCTGGGGCGGCAGAAGCCTGGGCGACCAGTTCCGCCCGCCAAGCGCGGTGGCCAAGCGCGGGAACACCATCGGGCCGTACTACACCGGCATGCTCGACCAGGTCCGTGCCGTGCTGGGCAACCTCGGCAGCGAGTTCCCCGAGTGGGCCGGCCGCGGCTACCGGATTGTCGGCATCGGCTGGCACCAAGGGTGGAACGACAAACTGCCGCCGCTCAATGCGGAGTATGAGGCGAACCTGGTCGACCTGATCAACGACCTGCGCATCGAGTTCGGCAACCCCGAGCTGCCGGTCTCGATCGCCACCACCGGAATGCAGGCGGCACCGGAATACCATCCGGTGGAATCGGCCCAACTGGCGGTGGCCGACCCGGCCAAGCACCCGGAGTTCAAGGGCAGCGTCTTCACCACCGACACCCGCCCGTTCTGGCGCGATGCCTCGGTGTCGCCGAACGACCAGGGGTTCCACTGGAACTTCAACGCCGAGAGCTACTTCCTGATCGGCAAGGCCATGGGCGAGGGGATGACCAGTCAGCTGGAAGACCGACAACAACAGCACAAGACAAGACAGGAACGATAACCCAGATGAAGCTGCAGCCCATCTCCCACGTCCCGCTCATCCTGGCAACCTTTCTCCTCCATTCCGGATGGAGCCATGCCCTGACGGAGGATGAGGGTTTCTATGACGTGCCCGCGATCAACAGCGGTCCGGACACGGTGACCGGGCAGGGGTATTCCGAGAGCCCGCATCGCGGCAGGTGGTTTCTCAACCTGGGCATCACCGGCGCGCGCGGGCGCATGTGGGTCGATTCGCCCACCGAAATCGAAGTGGCCTACATCTTCGCCGGCACCCCGGCGGATGGGCAGCTCGCGGTGGGGGACCGCATCATCGGAGCCAATGGTGCCCTGTTCACCACGCCGCACAAGTTCGGTTACGGGATGGACAAGTTCGGCTACGAGGGGCCGCTGATGGACCTCGGCAACGCTCTCGACGCCGTCCAGGGAGGCAACGGCCAACTCACCCTCGACATCGTGCGCGAAGGACAGCCGCTGACGGTCACCCTGACATTGCCCACGAACTACGGGGGTTTCTCCCCGACCTATCCCTTCGACTGCCCGAAGAGCGATTTGATCCTCGAGGAACTCCTTGCCTACCTCGCCGGCCAGCAGCGGGTCAACGGTTCGTGGACGGAGCGTTACTACATCGACGCCCATGCGGTTTTGGCGATGCTCGCCAGCCTCAGCGAACCGGGCGAGAACCCCGGAGATCCGCCGAAATATTCGCAATATCTGTCCAACGTGAAAGCCGCGATGCAGTATTTCGCCGGTCAGACATCCACCGGGTATGACACCAGCTCTTACCCATGCTGGGAGTACGGGCTCTACGGCGTCTGCCTGGCCGAGTACTACCTGGCCCTCGACCGGTTCGAGGGCGAAGCATGGGCTCTGCAGGAACTCGGCGTAGCGGACCTCGACGAGGAACGGGCATGGTTACTACCGGAACTCGAAGAGATCAACACCTGGCTGGGTCAGGCCCAGTTGCCGGGTCCCTTCTTCAGAGGCGACGGCAACCATGGCACTGGCGGATGGAGCCACGATCCCAACCCCGGGAGCGGCTATGGCCCGATCTGCATGATCACCGCGCAGGCCATGGCGGCCTGGTCCCTGATCGCGCAGTGCGGGATCGATGTCGATCAGGACCGTTACAACATGGCCCACGAGTTTCTGGTGAAGGGCACCAACAACATCGGTTATGTCTGGTATAACGACATCAACAGCGGCGACAATCAATACGCCGATGTGGGCCGCACCGGCGCCGCGGTGGTGGCGCATGCCGTCGCTCCAAGCGCGCTGGCCGGCGGGGGCTTCGAACCCTACGCCCGCAGGTCGGCACAGTGCATCGGGGTCAACCCCAAGACCTTTCCCGACACCCACGGCTCTCCGCTTCTCGGAGCCGGCTGGGTCGCCCTCGGAGCCGCCTTCGACAGCGCCGCCTTCCGCCAGCTCATGGACGAGCATGCCTGGTACTTCGAGCTGGCCCACTGTCCGGATGGGACCTTCTATTATCAGCCCAACCGCGACAACAACAACCAGGATATCCAGCGTTACTCGCGCTTGAGCGCCTCGGCCGCCGTCGCCCTGGTCTTGTCGATCCAGCACCGCTCGCTCCGCGTCATGGGCACCTTCAACACCCCCACTCCGGTGCTCGACCTCTCCGCCCAGCCCGGCAAGAACAAGGTGACCCTGACGTGGCTGCCCTTTCCCGGGGCATCGGCCTATACCGTGAAACGCTCGACGGTCCCGGGCGGACCCTATGATGACACCTTCGACGCCGGGCAGGAAACAAGTTATGCCGACACCGAAGTCGCCGCCGGCACCACCTATTACTATGTGGTCTCGGCCACCACCGTGGAGGGCGAAACCGGCGATTCATCCGAGGTTGCGGGGACCTCGACCAGCGGGGACACCTGGTATTCCGCGGCGACCAGCGGCGCAACCGTGGTCGACGATTCCACCGCGGATTGGGCCGCCACCCCGAGTGGTTCGGGCGGGAATCCCAGTGCCCTGCCCGTCCCCGGCGATTCGGACACCTGGGTGGTCCAGCAGGATCTCCGTGCCGGGTTCACGAACACCACGTGGCATGGCGCAACGAGCCGGGTCGACGGCGGGGACAACCATCCCTCGCTCGGCTTGTTGTATGCAGCTGGAGCAAACCTGACCTTTCAGGACGTTTACCTGAACGGCGGCGGACTCAACTCGAACGGACATGTCTTTGCCGGCAACACGCTCACGGTGGACGCCACCAGCGGTGGCTACGTCGGCACGGAAGGCGGCGGCGCCACGACACTCGATTTCAACGCGATCACCGGCTCCGGAACGTTGATCTCGATCGGCATCTTCGACCGGCGCCTCGACCCGGAGTCGGGCGGCGGTGCGGTCATTGCAGCCGGGACCGATCTCTCCGGCTTCACCGGACTGCTCAAGCTCGAAGGCAAGCAGGATTTCTGGTTCGCCGGCAGCGTGACCACGGCGACGTTCGGCCTCGAAATGGTGGACGCCGACCACAACTACGTGATGCAGAGCGGCGTGGATGTGAAGGTGACTTCGGCCAAGTTTGGCGAAACATCGCTGCCAACGGGCGCCTACACCGGCACGGACCTGATCAACCTCGGCCTCGGCGCCTACATCACCGACAACGGCGGCACCCTGTCGGTGGAGCCCGCCGCCCTGCCTGTGGACCCCAAGATCACCGCAATCTCGGTGTCCGGCTCGATCGCCACGATCGTCATGAAAGGAACGTCCGGCACCGACTACTACTGCGCCGGCTCGGATGACCTCACGAGCTGGGCGACCGAGATCGTCCCCACCGA
>NZ_JBISBU010000111.1:0-5769 GCF_044385805.1 Haloferula sp. A504 | reverse complement strand
ATGGGCCGCGTGGCGCGGCGATTGGTTCTAGACATCCCCGCCAGCCTGCCGCCTTACCCCCCAGCGCGGTAGGGGGCCGATTTTAGGACGCTTACCCCGAAACTACCATGAACCTCGTAGATAAAGACCCTAAATGTATGTTTTTTGGGACCGACCCTAGACACGGTCATACCGAGCACGATCATACCTATCCCAAGGATCAACTCCGCCGCGGCGGATTGACCTTCTGCTCAGCAACCTCCTTCTTAGTCAACCTCAAGCGAAGCTTTCCGGTTGAAACACCCTCATCGAAATACCTGTTCGACCAGAGAACTTCCGTTCGCGAGTAGTCTTTGCCAGTAGTGTCCCTTGTGTGGGTTTCGATATGGTGCTTACTCCACTTGCTACTACCACACAAGAGGTTCTCATATAGCTCGGAATCATAGCCGCTTATGAGAACCATGCAGCGCGCCCTTCTGCACACCGAAAGCAACTCACGGTGAAAATCTTCATCGTTCGCATCGATAACGTATCCGTGCTCTCGCTTTGTAAAGTATGGAGGATCGAGGTAAATGAGGGTCGCTGGCCGATCTGCAAACATTTCTACGATATCGATCGCGTTTCTATTCTCGATGCGTATACCTCGCAACCTCTCCACAAGTTTGCTGAGCCGCTCAGGCAAATTGTACCACCTGCTTACCCGGGCCTCTTTTTGCTCTCGGGTGTATGACTGCGAAAAAGAGAAACCACATCTTGTCGATCCCACCGTCGCATTGACAGCCATCATTGTCCGAACAAGAAAGAGCCGCGCGCGCTCAAGTGGATCCTCAGAGCTTGATTGATAGCGCGCGGACTCGAATTCCTCTTTCGAGTATGGCGTTAGTGCAATCGATTCACAAAGCGCCTCCGAGTTGTCGCGCAGTTGCTTGAACAGGTTTACGATCTCCCCGTCGAGGTCGTTGATAACCTCAATTGGCACTGGAGGCTTCGCCAACGTGAGGGCCGCCGATCCACAAAAGCCCTCAACCCAGGCATTGTGAGGAGGAAGCATCGACGCGATTCTCCGAGCTATGCGCTGCTTGGCACCGTAGTAGCCAAACGGCGGCTTTGCTGCGAGACTCTTGATTGAGTCCTCATCATGTGTCGGAATCATATACATCGTCAAAAACTTTATTCATTATCCTCATCCCCGGTTGCGAACCGAGAGCATCTTAGACCGTCTCGCTTGACCGACCAGCCAGATTGCTTGCCCAAAACAGCGGTGCTAGGGTCACAAATCATAAGAAGATCACGCACAAGAACCCCGCTATCCGAAACAGGCACCAAGTATAAAAAGTATCTCTCACCGTATGCGCGAGCAACTGCAATTTCATGCTCACTCCAGTAAAATTCCCAGTCCACCGGAGAAACTGCCTTCACCTCGATATACCTCCTTCTACTGTCCTCGCCGCTCTCTCGACTCACCACGTCGTATCCAGCCGCGGAATCCAGCTTGCCTACATGGATCACATCGCCTTCGAAGGCCGAACCAAGCCTTTCCTTCTCGAAATTGACAACCTGCTCCTCTGCAGCAAGGCCGACCAGTTCCCGCCTTCTCGCAAGCTCAGTCATCGCGTCAAATGAGCTTCCTGTCCTACCTTGTACCGCCCGCTCATACAACCAAAGCATTTCCCCCGTGAGCCTGTAGCTCCCATCGCTCGGCTCAAACGCAACGACTCCCGCCTCCATCAGGAAGTTCCTGACGAAGCGAAACCGATGCCCAGCCTCGAACACCTCCCGATATCGATACTCACCCTCCCGAAAGGCAAAGCCTTTCAAAAAGCGTGCCATCTCCACCCACCAGTCAGCACCCTTTGAGGGCATCGCATGAAGCAGCGCGCCTGGGAGGGCCGCGATCCGAGGCCGAGACTTCTGTCTAAGGACTACTTCACCAGACTGCTCGGCGATCAAACCGACTTGCCTACAAAGATCAAAGGTCGCCTCGAATCCACCGCCCTCTTCAGCAAAACGCTTGGCAATCAGCTCCCGAGAGGGCCTTACACACGATTCGGTTATACGCCAAAGCCTGACGCAACCTCTGAGCGTGATCCCATCGAAGAGACTAGTCTCGCTTTCCAAATAGCCGCTCATAAGCTTCTATCTCTTCGTCATCCGCCCACATATCGAGAGAATAAATGGGATATTCCTGATCGACTATTCCACTCATCCGCTCAGCCTTCGCCCTAACGTTCTGTAGAATATCAAAATCGATGGAATTCTTGTACTGAAGAAAGTAGTAATGCGACTCCTTGCGCTCCGATCCTCCGACTCGGTGAATTCGATCAAGAGACTGCAAAAACTGAGCGCAGTTGTAGCTCAGGTCGTAGTAGATCGCATTTGAGCAGGATTTGTGAAGCGAGATCGATTCGGCACAAGCAGCTGGATTCGCAACCAATACATCAATCCCGCTCGCCTTATCGTTGAACTCTCGGACGATCCGCTCACGAGTCACCTCGTCATCCCCACTCTCGGATTCAATCGGAGTGCCCCCGTAAATCATCCTCGTCCCGATACCCAAAGCATCGAGACTCTCACTCAGCAGAGAGAGCGTTTTTATGAAATTCGACCAGAGAACGACTTTCTCCCCTCTGCCAACCATCTCACTGATCAACTTCAAGACAAGATCGACCTTAGCGGGAGTCTCAAGGCTAGGGTATCGAAGCAGAAGTGAGCCCAGACCATCCTCATCAACAAACAAGTCTTCCGAGTAATCGGCGATCGCTGTCCGCAACATTGCTGCGTTGGAAACGCACTGCCGCAGGCGCATCATCCGCCCCCGGCGAATCCGTAGTGAGATTTCGACGTCCCGGAAGTAGTCCTGCATGGAGGCGTTCCTAGTCCGATCCAATAGAGCATCGTAAATCCGCGCCTCGATCGGTTTCATCTCAACCTCTAAAGGCTCGTGAAAAACCTGGGGAGCCAGGCCCAAATCCTCCTTCCTGACCCTGTAAAAGAGCGGTGCTATTGCACGATCAAGGATGGCGGCCGCCTCTTCTGGCTGGTTCCGGCTTGAAGCCAATTCGATCTGGTGTTTCTCCCTATCTTCGAGAGGAGGTGACGACGGCCACAAAAAATCGAAAAGATTGAAAGCATCGGAGTAGGTCCTCGGAAACGGCGTCCCGGTAAGAACACATCTCTTCGTAGCCGCTTCCGCTACCTTCAGAGCCGCCCCAGCCCAAAGACCGCCCACTTGCTTGATGTAGTGGGCTTCGTCAAGAACTACGAAAAAGCGAATACCTTGGTTTTCAAATAGCTGACGGACGTGTTCATGATCTCTCTGGAGTGTTTGAAAAGAAGTCAAATAGAGCCGCGCCTCTGATGAACCCCTCACCTTGTATCGAGCTTGGCGATCGCTCGCATTACCCCCCGCGAATATCTCCTCATTTGGACTAAGTCCGAGAACCTCCCGAAACTCGGTGCGCCAAGGACCGAATGAAGAAGGTGGTCCTACAACGAACAGGGCATCAACCTGCCCCTTCCGTCGCAAGTATTCGTAAACGACCAATACAACAGTCGTCTTCCCACTTCCGGGGACTGAAAAGTTTGCCCCGTTTCCCACCGCCAAGAGGTGCGCCGCTGCCTTTAACTGATGTTGGCGGAGCGAGCGAGGGATCTCATTCTTTAGAAACAACAAGAACTCAACAAATTCCGAAGCCGGAAGGGCTGCCTCCTTCAGCTGCTTACCACGAACTAAAGCCGTTCCGATTTCACCTTCAGCCTTCGCCCTACGTTCGATGCGGGACCGAAGCTCACCATGAACCTCATAAGGCAAGTCACACTTCTCAAAGTACCGAATTGCTTTTAACGCCACATCGAGCGCATCGCTCCCAACATATTCAAAGCAACCACTCCGGCTTCCGAGCTGAATACCCCAAAATGCCAGTTGGTTCTCGTGCTTCGGAAGGAGAACACCTTCTGCAACATCCAATCGAATCTTGCTAGAGTCAGAATGAATGGCTATCACCTTCCTTTGCGTTGCAGTGATTTTAGATTCTTCTGGCATTTGTAGATTTCGGATTCGAGATCGTCCGCACATGTGTGGATCTGCGAAATGATCTTTCTCGCTTTAGTGAGGTCACTCAGGCCGATGGATTTCATATCCATATCATCATGAGTGAGCTTTTTATATGCCGCTTCGAGCAACTCGATTGGTGTCTCTTTGTCCTTTTGGTTTTCGTGGGCACTCGCCGCCTTTTTTGTGTGATGAATGATCGGCTGGCGGTATTTTTCTACCCATTTTGCATCTAATACCTCGGTCGATAGGGGCGTGCCATTCTCATCTACACACTCTTCTTTTGGCAGAGAAGGTTCTACTTCAGCAGCAATTCGCTTGATCTCCTTCTTCCCCTCCTTAGTACGGCAGTACTTGGGAAGCGACCTCATGATAACATGAACCTTATCGAGGTCGGGCAACGTCCTAAGTCGGATGATGTTGAATGCTGCCTCCTCGATTTCTCCCACTTCATCTTCCTCAATTGAGAGTTCGAGCATCTTCTTGGGATTTCCAAAACAACGGGTATGCGTGTTGCTGTAGTCCTTGAAGGCTTGCCAGCGCCCCTCCTTATCCCCCATGCCAGCAGAAACCCATCGGTAGCAGCCCGACCGCCGAAATTGACGGAGGTAGCGATCTACACACTCTAGTGGCTTCAGGTATTCCTTTTCGCACTCCCTAATCGCCTTTTTCATTTCCGCAGATCCAGCTTCCGCGTACCTGGGATCATCTCTAAGCTGTTCTTCCAAGCTCAGCCCAAACTGCATCTTTCGCTTGATTGAGAGCGCTCGGTCGAAACCATAGTACTCGGACTTGCCATCGCTTTGCAGCTGGTAACGGTTCTCCAACTTTTCAATCTCCAGCAGCGTTGGAGCACCTCCTTCGTCATCCTCTCCGGGGAGAATGACAACCTTCATGAAGGCGAAGGAGTCATCCTCGGGATACTCCCTGTGGAGCATGTCGAGAACCATCTTCCGTCGATTGCCATCAATCAGGAATCCATCGCAGGTAACGATTGCAGGTGTCTGCTGACCTGCATGCTTAATCGACTTCCGAAGAACATCTGTCTTTTCCGGGTCTTTATCTGACAAGAAGCCCCGCAAAACCTCTTGTGTCTCGTCCTCTGCCTCATCGAGACGGCTGATGCTTTGCTCGTAATCGAGAACGTCGGAAGCGACTCGGCCGTTGTCCTTCCGGAAGCGCAATAGATCAATCGGAACCCGCCAGACCTGGCGCTCGACGCCATCGGACCGATCAGTCCTGAAGTTGATTACCGACTTCGAGGGTTTTGCGGTAGGTTGGCGACGCTTCTTTAGTTCGTCGACGAAATCCTCGATGATTCGCCTTGTTTGGGGTACTGTCATTTTGGTCATGGCTGGGAGGAAGGGGTTACTGCGCACGAAGATTCGGGCGATTCTTGCGTTTGAAGTCCATCCCGTCAATTTCAGGAATCCTAAAGAGTTCCGCTTCCAGGGCTACCTCACTTTGAGCGCTCGGGAAACAGGATGGCCTCGAGGACGGATTCATCGAGTGCGGCCCGGTAGCGTTTGCCGCGCAGGCTGTCCTTGATGCTGGTGTCCTGTTTGAGCAGGGACAGGCAAACCTTACGCAGCATGGCCAGGTTCTGCGCCGCGTGGTCCTTGTTCGAAGGGGTCTCGAAGGTACCAGTCCTCGCGCGTTAACTTTCAGGGTTGTTGCTACGGTGCTCATTGTAGTTTAGGGCGGAACGGCCCGCTTCTTTCCTTCGGTTTCCTGAACCC
>NZ_JBISBU010000110.1:0-5842 GCF_044385805.1 Haloferula sp. A504 | reverse complement strand
AATTCCCCCCGCCCATGTGTTGCGCACTTATTTGACATCGTACTGGGTTGCCAAATGGGGAGTCTGTTGATTTCGGGTGGTTTTGACTTCGTCCGAGCGAGCTTGTGCCTTTTGCAGGGATGGTGTCGCCGGAGACAGCCCCGCCTGCGCTCCTTCGGAGCTCAATCATCGAATGCCACGAACTCCACGGGTTCGCACCCGTGGCTACGTGCCGACGTCCCTCCGGGACTTCAGGGCCTTCCAACCCAGCGCCCCGAGACTTTCGAGCAGCCGCTCAGCGTTCGACCTCGATCGCACTGGCATTGATCACCAGGGCGTCGGTGGACGAGCCTTCGGCGACGGTGCCGCTGACGATGAGCTTGGCCAGGTTCCCGATGCCACCGACACCTTCAATCGACTCCTTCAGCACGCGGCCGTCGGCATCGACGATCTGAATCGTGGCGGTCCCACGCTTCTTGTCCTCGGGCGTGTCGCAGCAGGCGTCCCAGGGAGTTTCGCAGCCATCGTCGGGCTTCTCGTTGCACGGCGTGAGCACCGCCGGATCTCCCAGGATGAAGGCGGCGCGGCCTTCGACGAAGGGGTGTTCGTTACCCATGACCTGGCCACTCACCGTGACCTTGTCGCCGGGCTGGATGGTCTGCCGGGCCATGTGAATCGGCGAGGCCTCCCCGTCGGGTGCGGCTTCGATCACGGCGGTCAGCGCGGCACTCGGACCGGTTTCCGGCGGATCCACATCCACGGTGCTGGATTTCTCACAGGAGGCCGCCGCAAACGCGGCAAGGAACAGGGCGGTGTACTTCATTTTCTTCATGATGGTGGGGTTGGGTTGAGTTACATTCGCAGGGCGACCGGAAGCGGCGGCTTGAGGCAGCGGATCGCCGGCGGCAGGGCGCCGAGGAGTCCGAGAAAGAGCCCGGTCAGGATGCCGGCAAGGGCGGCACCGGGACCGATCTCGACGGTGAAGGCGCCGATCGAGAAGGGCACCGTCTGCCCGTCGAGCAGCCACACCGCGACCGCCGAGGCGACCAGCGCGCCGCTCAGGCAGGCGAGCGTGCTTTCCTGCACCAGGCTCCAGAGCAGCGTGCCGCGGCTGAATCCGATCGCCTGCAGCGTGCCCATCTCGCGCACCCGCGAGGCGAAGGCGGCATAGAGGGTGTTGATCCCGCCAAACAGCGCGCCGGCGGCAATCAATCCGGCAGTGATCCAGATCATCCCGCGCAGCGGGGCGAAGAAGTTACTAAGCTTGCCGTAGTAGTCGGTCTCGCGGAGCGCGACCAGCTCGAGGTCGAGGCGCTGCTTCGCGAACAGGTCCGCCTCCGCGAAGTCCTCCGGGTCATCGAGGCGGACGACGACACACGAGAGCGACTCCCGCTGCGCCAGCACCCGGAGATCCGAGAGAGTCGTCCACACCTCCGACTCCAGCACCGTTCCGGGAGCGGCAAAGAAACCCGAAAGCGTCATGATCTGGCCATTGATCGAAACCTCGCTGCCGACCTTCAGCGTGTCCTCTTGGATTCCGAGGCTCCGCCAGGCAAGCCGGCCGAGCATCACCTGTCCGGCCTTCGGGAAGCTGCCCTCGACCAGCCAGACCTCGGGATGCACGTGCAGCGCCGCAGGCGAAACCCCGCGGAAGGTGGCCTCGACCTGCTCGCCATCGGGCAGGCCGAGGTAGTTCATGTAGTAGATCTCGCCCGACACGGCCCGCACGCCGAGCGTCTCGGAAATGCCGGGAATGCTTGCCGCCGCGATCCCGGCGGCCTGCTCGGCCACCTCGCTGCGCTGCACGCTCTCCTCGGATCCCGCCCCGAGCAGGATCACGTTCTGCGGCGAACCGGATGCCGAGAGCACCCGCTCCATGCCCTGGTTGATCGCGACCGCGACCATCACCAGCAGCACCACCAGGGCGCTGCCGCCGACCGTCTGCAGCAGGCGGGCTTTCGAGCGGAATAGATTCCGGGCGGCGTAACTGAAGGGGAGCATAAGTCAGTCTCTGAGACTCCGGACGATGGGTTGACGGATGGCCTGGATGGCCGGCCACAGCGAGGCGAGGATGCCGAGCAACAGGCCCGAGGCGACTCCGGTGAAGACGACGACGAGATCCGGCTGCACGGAGAGCGCGAGGCCCTCATTGCCCATGGTGAAACTCTGCCACCGGAGGAAAGCGGCGGCCCCGATGACCCCGGCCAGCCCTCCGACGAGGCCAAGCATGCCGCCCTCGCTCACCACCAGCGTGGCGATGGCACGGCCCGGGTAGCCGAGGGTCCGCAGCACGGCGTTCTCCTTGACCCTTCCCCTGACGACCAGCAGCAGCGCATTGGCGACCAGGGCGGCCACGGCCACCACCGCGCCGACCCCGAGCCAGCGGGTGAACGCCACCAACTCGATCAACTCGGAGGCGGTTTCGGCAAAGAACGCCTTCTCCGGCTTGGTGTCGGTCGGCTCCGAGGCGGACCGGAAGAACTCGTCGATCTCCTTCGAGACCGACTCGAGTTGATCGGCCCGGTCCACACGAACGTTGAACTGGGTCACCACCCCGAGCCCGGCCCGTGACGCCTGCTGGAGAAACGGCAGCTTCACGTAGGCGACGTTGTTGTCCTGCGCGTTCGGCGAACGAAGGATGCCCGAGACCGTGACCGTGACCCCGGCCGCGTCAAATCGATCCCCCGGGGAAAAGCCGCGGCGACGCGCAAAGTTCTCGCCCAGCAGCGCGCCGTCGTCGCGCGCCATCCACTCGGACTCGCTGCCCTCGATGATCTCAATCTCGGGCGCGAAACGGGTCAGCAATCCCGGTGGCACCCCGCGGAAGGTGACGACATCGAGCGAGGCGCCGCAGTTGTTCACCACCACCTGCACCGGAATCACCTCGCGCACGCCTTCGATGCGGCGCATCTGTTCGGCGTAGTGCTCCGGCAGGCGGCTGGTCGAGGGACAGAAGCGGTTCTCCCGGTACACCACCAGCACGGTATCCGCCGCCGTTTGCTCGGTCGCCTTGGCGAGCGACCGCTGCAACGTCTCGACCGCCGTGAAGAGAAACATCCCGGAGGCCACGCCGAGCACCGTGAGCAGCGAGCGCACGCGGTGCCGCGTGAGCTGAAGCCACGAGAGATGCAGTAGGTTCAGGAAGGAGCGCATGCGTTTTCAAGGAGTTGGCCTTTTTCCAGATGCAGGGTCCGGTCGGCGGCCGCCGCGGCCTTGGCGTCGTGGGTGACCATCACGATCGTCTTGCCGTGTTCCTCGGCGAGGTTTCGGAGCAGCGAGAGGATGTTGGTCGCCGACTCGCGGTCGAGATCGCCGGTCGGCTCGTCGGCCACCAGCAGGGATGGATCGGCGACGATCGCGCGGGCGATGGCGACCCGCTGTTCCTGCCCCCCGGAGAGCTCGGTCGGCGCGTGGCTCGCGCGGTCGGTGAGGCCGACGAGGTCGAGCGCCGTCGCCACCCGTTCCCGGCGCTCCTTTTTCGAAAGCCCGGAGAGCAGCAGCGGAAGCTCGACATTCTCGAAGGCGGTAAGCACCGGGACGAGGTGGTAGAGCTGGAAGATGTAGCCGACATGGGCGGCCCGCCAGGCAGTGAGCTGGCGACGCCCAAGGGTGGAGATCTCCTCACCGGCGATCACCAAAGATCCCTGGCTGGGCGAGTCGATGCCGGAAAGCAGATTCAGCAGCGTCGTCTTTCCGGAGCCCGAAGGTCCCATCAGTGCGAGAAACTCGCCCTTCGGCACGTCGAGATCGAGGGCCTCGAGCGGCGTCACCACCGTCGACCCCTTGCGGTAGCTCTTCGACACACCGCGGCATTGGATCATCAAGTCATTCATGGCTGGATCAATTCAGGGTTCACGCGCTGACCGTTGCTCAAATCTTTCGGATCGAGCACGACCCACTCGCCCGGGCGCAGGCCGCGGTCGATCCGGACGTGCCCGTCCTTGGTTTCATCGGTCGGGGCGACCATCCGGCGCTCGACCCGCTTCGACTCCGGGTCGCAGACCCAGACCGCATCGCCGGCGAGCGCCGCTTCAGGGATCCAGGTCACCAGCACCACGCCCGGCGCGGCGGTCGCGCCGACCTGCGACACTTCGAGAAACTCGACGCGGCAGAGCATCTCGGGCCGGAGCTGGTCGCTGGGGTCCTCGATGCGCACCTTCGCCTGCAGCGTGTTGCGCTGGATGTTCGCCTCGCCGGTGATGCGGGTGACCTCGCCGTGGAAAATCGTGTCGGGGAGCAGGCTGCAGCGGATGCGCGTCCGCTGGCCGATCTGGAGTCCGGCAGCATCGGCGAGCGGCACGTCCACCCGCACTTGAAGCTGCGCCGGATCATAGAGAATCGCGACCGTAGCGCTGTCCATGTCGTCCATCGCCAGCATCTTCTTCTGGCCCGGGGCGCTCAGCAGGCGCAGCACGCGGCCGTCCACAGGCGAATCGATCTCCGTTCGGGCGAGGGCAAGCTCGGCCTGCTCGACCTCCACCTCGGCGGCGTTCACCACGCTCTCGAGGACCAGGATCCGTGCTTCCAGCCGCTGCACCTCCGCCTTCTGCTGCTCGACGGCGGCAAGGGCCTCCGCCTCCCCGGCCCGGGCCTTGAGGTGGGCGGCACGGACCTTCACCCGCTCGGTTTCCGAGATCGACCCCTCGGCCAGCCCTTCGATCCGGCTGAGCCGGTCCGCGGTCTCCGAGTGCAGCGCCATGGCCGCCTCTGCCCGCGCTTCCGCCGCGGCCACGCTCCGCCGCCCGGCTTCAATCGACTTCCGGTGCTCGACCAACTCCGCCTTGCGGGTGCGCAGCGCTTCCTGCGCCGCCTGGAGAGCGAGACGGGCGTCGTCATCGATCAAGGTGACCAACTGCTGGCCCTGCTTCACCGGGTCGCCCTCCAGCACGTGGACCTTTTCCACCACGCCATCGACCAGAGCGGTTGCCTTGATCGGAAGCGGATCGGGTTCCACCCACCCGCTGGCTTGGAAGGCCAACGGGCTGTCCCATGCCTTGGGCGAATCGACGCCAGCGACTTCCTCGACGCTGGAGGAATCCGAGGAAGTGGCACGGACCAGGGCCACCTCGACCTCGGCGGCCGGCAGGATCCGGTCGCGGAAAAGCACGGCGAACAGCAGGGAGAAGCCCAGCGCCAGTGCCGCGGGAATGGTCCAAGGCGGCAGGGCCCGCCGGTTTTTCGATGGGTCCTCGACTCGGGCGAGGGATTTCAGGGATTGATTCATGGAAATGGCAAATCGGGAGACGGAGCACCCGTGAACGGGCGCGAATTGGGTGCCCTCCCAGGGCACGGTGAAACGGGGCGCAAGAGCCCGGCTTCAAAGTCTCCAGATCGCCAAGACGGCCCGCGAGGGCGGACCCGTCGTCGGACCACGAATCGATTCGGCGCGACTCAGCGCTCCTGCCGAAGACACCAGCGGCGGCACCACCATCGTTTCCGGAAGATCGGCGAGATCCGTCACCGGCACCGGCGGCACCTCGGGAGTCGGCCCGGGCACGGCGGCATCCGGCAGTTCCTCGATTTTCGGGCACCCCCCGGCGCAATCGCAGCCGTGATCGTCGCAACAGTCGCCGCAGCAACTTTGCCCGTGGATCAGATCCGCGACGCACAGGCACACCGGCCCTCCCACTGCGGGCAGCGAAAAGCCGACGCAGAGCAGGAGAACGGATGCCAGAAGGCGCCTCATCACGGTGTCATTCACGTCTCTAAGAGACTCAGGGTCAAGGATTGATTCCCAACGAAATGGCCTGAACCACCCCGCGAGCCGGTAGGGCGTTTGCTTGGCAGGCTATGATTGGATGGGTTGTGCCATATTGATGGTGTTCACTGATTTTTGGCGGTGGTCGCGGTAGTGGTCGAAGGC